>JBGSIP010000651.1:0-8804 GCA_041742495.1 Planctomycetaceae bacterium | reverse complement strand
GGACGACGTGGCGTGTGAGGATGTTGCAGGGGCACTTGTGCTGGCGTTGTACGGCACCGAGAGCCTGCACGGGAAATATCAGGTGCGGCTCGATGCGCGACATCCGCACCTGATCAGATTGCCGCACGGAAAGGGTTCAATTCACGGCCAGATGTCGGGATATTATAGTTCGAAGCCAGCAGAACTGGGTGGCCTAACCGTTCGGCAATGAATTTCTCAAAGGACGTTCACTGAACAGATTCACTTTCGGGATTCAAGTGCTGAATACTTATGGTGGGAGAATACACTTACCCCGCACGTTGTTGTGGGATCGATTGCGAATGAATGAAGAAGTGATCGCCGAGTATGTGCAGTGTGCTGCACTCGCGGCACAGGTCGACTATGCCGATAAGAGATCTGTGCGGAAGTACAATGCGGCATCAGACCGGATGCGCGCAATCGTAGATGACGTTGTGCGATTGGGACACGATGCTGTCCAACGGTTTGCGGCAGTCCTTGAAATCGAGCCTGCGGCCGGATGAGCGTCAGTTCACTTGGTTGAGAAAGCCGTGCTTGATGCACCAACACTTGAAAGATGCTTTGCGAGAGTGACCGATGGAAAGCGTGAAGCCGAAGCGAATCGCAGGCCTGCTGACGTGATGATTAAAGAAATGTGGTTTAAAGAGTGGAGCGCAAAAAAGGGAGTGAGATTGTAGAAGGTACAGGTGCGCGGACGGTCCAATCGAGCTCGCAGAAATGTTGACTTTGTATTGATGACATTGTAGGACACCGCCAGCGGCGATTGTGGGAGACAGCAGCTGGGCGCAGTTGTCACTGGACAGCACACTGGCCCGAGGTCCCGGGCATGTGATTCGCGAAGTCAGCACGCCAACGTATGCCGCGCATGGCCTGCAGGCGCTGCCGCACAAGTCGGATTCGATCTACAATCCGTGGCAGCAGGCGCAGACCCGGTTCAACGACACGCCATATTCCCAAGGCGTGACGGGTTGTGTTCGGCTACCGCTCACAACCGTGCGGAAATGGACCGCTTGAGCGATCGCAACCCTCCATAACCCGGACCGGGCGAGAGTCAGAGACGACCGAGAGTTTCGGTTGGAGTCGGCAGCGGGACTCGATCCGTGGGCCGGGCGAAGACCTCGCGCGGCGGGCCGAGACGGAGACTTTGAGACGCGCGGCAACGCTCGGAGTGGTGGCCACCTGTGCTGCTTTGTCCGCAACGCGTTGCGGACAAAGGCGATAGAACGCGCCCAGGCCGTCATCTGCAGATGACGGCCTGGGCGACTGGGTTTGACGGAAAAAAAGTTCTCGGATTTGGGGATCGGTCCCTTGACGAAAACAGACCGGTCTGTATAGTCGTGGTCATGAGCAAGGTACGCAGCAAGTCCTCCGACACCCGCCAGCGGATTGTGGAGACCGCCGAACGGCTGTTCTACGCAGACGGCGTGCGGGCGGTGGGGATCGACCGCATCATCGCCGAAGCTCAAGTGGCGAAGATGTCGCTTTACAATCACTTCCCCTCGAAAGACGACCTGATCCTGGCCGTGCTTCAGTTTCGGGAGGAGAAGTTTGAAGGCATGTTTGAGCGGTGGATGGAGCGACATACGGCTGCCGGACTGGGCCGATTGAACGCTTTTTTTGCGGCACTGAAGACCTGGTTCGATAGTCCCGGCTTTCGCGGTTGCATGTTTATCAACGCCCGAGTGGAACTGGCGGATGCCAACCACGACGGCTCCAAGTTCGCTGCTGGTCACAAAGACCGGTTTCATGCCCAGTTGGCGCACATTGTCGCTGAGATGGCGGGAGAGAAGGCGGCGGTCGCATTGGCTCCGGCCATTGCCCTGTTGGTCGAGGGAGCGATTATCACGGCCGTGATGCAAGAGTCGTCGCAGGCGGCTGACGTGGCCAAAGAGGCCGCCTTCGCACTCCTTGGCAACGCCAAACGGAAATAGTCGAACATCGCTCTATTGTTTTGAATCAAAAAGACAGACCTGTCTGTATGTGTGATGTCCTCTGAACCAAGGAGAGTCAATGATGGCGAAGCTGAGAATCAACGCGGTCGCAATGCTGTTCGCCCTGCTGGCGTCAATGAGTTCCAGCGTCAACGCTGCGGAACCCGACGCACCGTCGACGACAGTCTTCCATCGCTCGGTGACGATCGACGGACTCAATATCTTCTATCGGGAGGCGGGTCCCAGTGACGCTCCCACGCTCCTGCTGCTGCATGGGTTTCCGACCTCCTCGCATATGTTCCGCAACCTGATTCCAGCTCTCGCGGACAAATACCATGTCGTCGCTCCGGACTATCCCGGATTTGGCTACAGTGCGGCCCCGTCCGTCGAGGAGTTTGACTACACCTTCGACAATCTGGCGAGTGTGATCGAGCGGTTCACCGACAAGATCGGACTTCGCAAATATTCACTCTACCTGATGGACTACGGCGCTCCCGTCGGCTTCCGTCTGGCAGTCAAGCACCCGGAACGTGTGCAGACGCTGATCGTGCAGAACGGAAATGCCTACGAGGAAGGGATCGACAATGATTTCTGGAAGCCCGTCAAGGCGTACTGGAAAGACCATCGCAGCGAGCAGGGGGACGCACTGCGGTCGCTGCTGACTCTGGAGGCCACCAAGTGGCAATACACCACAGGCGTCCGTAATGTGGAGACCGTCAGTCCTGATACGTGGGGGCATGTCCAACCGCTGCTGGACCGCCCCGGCAATCAGGAGATTCAATTGGCGCTGTTTTACAGTTATGGCAGCAATCCGCCGCTGTATCCCTCGTGGCAGGCCTACCTGCGTCAGCATCAGCCTCCCACGCTGATCGTGTGGGGGAAGAACGACCAGATCTTTCCGGCCGCAGGTGCATATCCCTACCAGCGAGACCTGAAGAACGTGGAGTTCCACCTGCTCGACACGGGGCACTTCGCCCTCGAAGAAGATGGGCCGCAAATGTCCGGCTTGATCCGGGAATTCCTCGCCAAGCAGTTGCCACAGTAGCCCCGGCTGCCGCTTTGCATTTTTTGGCCAACAAGACAGACCTGTCTGTATTTGTCTGCAGTGACGGGCACGTGTCCCGGCACGACCCACACCAGAGCTTTTGCCATTCGGAGAAATGACATGCAACGCCTCAATTCCGTCAATCCGCAAGTTGCCCAAGGCCGCACGAAGGAACTGCTCGAAACCGTGCAGCAAGCCTTTGGCGTGGTCCCCAACACCGCCAGAGTGATGGCGAACTCACCCGCTGTGCTCGAAAGTTTCCTGGCCTTCAGTACGGCGATGGGGAGAGCCAGTCTCGGTGCCAAGTTGCACAATCAGGTCAAGCTTTCGACCAGCGAATCGAATTCCTGCGACTACTGCACGTCGATTCTCACGGCCGTGGCTCCCTCTGCAGGTCTGTCCGCCGCGGACATTCTCACCGGTCGAACGGGTCACTCGGAAGATCGTCGCATCAAGGCGGCACTGACGTTTGCCCATCACGTGCTGGAGAGTCGCGGCAAGGTCAGCGACCAGCAACTGACCGCCATCCGCGAAGCGGGGTACGGCGATACAGAGATCGTCGAGATTGTCGCCAGCGTGGTGTTGGGGTGTTTTACCAACTTCCTGAACAACGTGGCCGATACCGAGCTCGACATTCCCAAGGCGGAGCCAGTGGAAGCCTGCTCGACCACCAGTGGCGCCACTGCAGCCTGCTCGCTGCACTAAGTGAGAACAGTCTGTCCAGGGGTCTGGTTCGCCAGCCCCCTGGTGTGCTTTCGGTCCACATCATCACGAAGGACAGTTGTCATGTCTGCTATCCGACCACCATTCACGGTGGACACCGCAACGGCCAAAGTCCGCGCCGCCGAAGATGCCTGGAACAGCCGTGACCCGCATCGGGTGGCGCTCGCCTATTCGGAAGACTCCGAGTGGCGGAACCGGGATCAGTTCCTGAAGGGGCGGGACCAGATTCGTGAATTTCTGACCCGCAAGTGGGAACGAGAAATCGACTACCGCCTTACGAAATCACTCTGGAGCTGGACCGACAATCGTATCGCCGTCCGCTTCCAATACGAGTACCGCACTGCCGCAGGTCAGTGGTTTCGAGCTTACGGCAACGAACTGTGGGAGTTTGACGACGAAGGGTTGATGCGTCGTCGGGAAGCGAGCATCAACGATGTGCAAATCGAGGAAAGCGAACGCAAATTCCGTTGGCCAACTCACGATCCTCGACCGGCAGACGACGCCGGCATCCCTCTCGTGAAGTGAACCGCGGTTCCCTCAAGTCAAGTAATACTCTGACGTGCATTCGCGTCAGATGGCCACAGGACGAAGTGACCTGGTCAGCTTCGTCAACGTATCACCCCAGTTTCCAAACAGGAGAGTCATTCCATGTCCACAACCTACGATTTCGAAGTCCCGACACGTGACACCGTCTCGGAGTCGAACCGCCAGATTTTTGACAAACTTCAATCCAGCCTGGGCATGGTTCCCAATCTGTATGCCACGTTTGCTCACAGCCCCACCGCCCTGGCTGACTACCTTGCGCTGCAGAACCGCAAGTCATCCTTGAAGGGTAAAGAGCGGGAACTCATCAATCTCGTTGTGAGCCAGGTCAACACGTGCGAATACTGCTTGGCCGCCCACACCGTGCTGGGAAAGATGGTGGGATTCACCGAAGCGCAGATTCTCGAAATCCGCCGAGGCTCCGCATCGTTCGACTCGCGGCTGCACGCCCTGGCGGCATTCGTGAAGGACGTCGCCGAGCGCCGTGGCAAACCGAGCGCCTCCGCGACGGCCGGTCTCATCGAAGCAGGGTACTCGCAGGAGAACATCGTCGACATTGTCATGACGATCGGAGATAAGGTGATCACCAACTATCTTCACGGTGTGACACGCGTGGCCGTGGACTTCCCGGCCGCCGCGGCAGTGTAGTTTCAGGGCAGACATTTGTGAGTGAATCGCATTCCCGGTGGCGGTGTTGACGAGCCTGCTCATGCAGGGGGCACCGCCGCCACTTCGATTTTGTGGGACCTCGATGATGCGCGAGTTTTCGAGTGACATCGCCTTCACTCCAGCAGTGAAGGACATTCAAGCCAGGCACGGTTCTCGGTCCAGTTATGCCCGCATGGAAGCCAATGGAGGCTGGGAAACCACAGTGACCCCGCAACTCCAGATGTTTCTGGGCGAGCTGGACATGTTCTATCTGGGGACCGCAAATGCTGAAGGTCAGCCTTACGTCCAGTACCGGGGAGGGCCGCCGGGATTTCTGAAGTCTGTGGACGAACGAACGTTGGGCTTTGCCGACTATGGCGGTAACCGGCAATACATCACCTTGGGCAATCTCTCCGAGAACCCGCAGGCGTTCATTTTTCTGATGGACTACGCGCACAGTCGCCGCATCAAGCTGTGGGGAACTGCCCGAGTTGTCGAGGACGATCCCGCCCTGATCGAGCGGCTGCGTGATCCTGCATATCACGGCAAAGTAGAACGGGCAATTCTATTCGAGATTGAGGCGTGGGACGTAAACTGCCCGCAGCACATCCACAAGCGATTCTCTCAACAGCAGGTGGCTCCCGTCATCGAGCAACTGCAAAGCCGGATCGCAGAACTGGAAGCCGCACTGCGGGCTGACGAAACGAACGAACAATCATCGTGAGCCGGCGGCCAAAGGTCAGCACTCGAAGTGTGGCGACTCGAGCCCTGTCCTGCTCTCAGGCACATCCACAGTGACTGAACAGTGAAGTTCGCGACATGGCTCGATCGAATCGGCCGCCAGATTGATGGCGGCACAAATAAAAACAGCCACTGGCGACATTCGCCAGTGGCTGTGTGGTATGGAGGCGGCGGGAATCGAACCCGCGTCCTGTGAACCCTCGGTATTGGCCTCTACGTGTGTAGACCGTTGATTGGTCTCGTCACCGCGGGCTCAACGGACAAGGCCCTTGGCAACCAGGCATCCACTTGGTCTTGCGGCAGGCGTAGACGCCTTTGACCTGCCGCCAGTCTGAATTGTCACGAATCTTTGGGCGTCTCAGACGGGACCCCCGCGATTCGGGCTGTTAGGTTACTAAGCAGCCAGAGAGTACTGCGGAGTAGCAGTTATTGTTTGATCAGCTTTTAACGTGGCCTACTGATCAACCACGACACGCCACCTCAACGTATGGTGAACCAGTCGAATCCAATCGCCCCCGGTTCGCTTGCGAATGACCGCTCTCCCGCCGACACCAGTCCCAGCGACCGCTTCGGCAGGCCAGTCACCCGCAAAAATCCATTATAGGCGATCCGCCGCGTTGCGCCTGCCGGTTTCTTCAGATTTTCTGCCGCGAAGCCAGACTGGGAGCCAGTCGGCCGGCTATCGACGACCATTCCGGCGGTCTTCGTCCTGCCGAGTTTTCTCGCGCCGGGCCAGTCCGCCCCCCCGCCGATGGTCAACGCGGCCGCGACGACGCCCCCCAGGTTCAGGGCCGATCGTTGGGTGACCGCCCACCGGACCCCTGAGGGGCCACCGGGAGATGTCCAGCCGCGGTGAGCATTGCGGGAGCCAGGACTGTGAGAAGACCGATGCGGGAACGGCCCATGCTCGTGCGGTGACCATCCACCTCCGCCGCGTAGAGATTGGCGGCGATCGTAAACCACAGGCCAGCAACCAAACCGACGAGCTCCCAGGTGATGCGGCTGACAGACCAGGTGACAGGCATGCGAAACCTTTGCGGGGCAACAACTGGCGTGGGTGGTGACAGGAAACCATGGCGACGTCCGTGGGGAAAGCGTTTTACCGCAAACCGTGCCTGGAATCTACTTTACGGCAACTGTGCCGGTCACCCGCCGTGGGCTCAGCTTGACCATCCCGGGCAGACGTGAGAGAGTTCCTCGAACGTGTCCGCCGAACGGTGGCGGCTGCGGCCAGTTTCCGATTCGGCACCCCGACCGACTGGCTGAGAGTGCGGGATTTCTTCAGCGTGCCTGCGGCACGAGACAACAATCAATGAGTACGGCGACTTCGGCAAACAAGTCCACGACACGCATTCCGACGGCGAATATTCGGAACTTTTCCATCATCGCGCACATCGATCATGGCAAGAGCACCCTGTCGGACCAGTTGCTTCTGCAAACCGGTGCCATCACGCAGCGCGAGTTCAAGGAGCAGATCCTCGACGATCTGGACGTGGAGCGCGAGCGAGGAATTACCGTCAAGGCGCGGGCCGTCGCCATTCATACGGAATACCAGGGGGCGCTGTACGAATTGAATTTCATCGACACGCCCGGCCATGTCGACTTTGCGTATGAAGTCTCACGGTCGTTAGCTGCCTGCGAAGGAGCCCTGCTGGTCGTCGACGCCTTTCAGGGTGTGCAGGCCCAGACGGTGGCCAACGCCTATGCGGCGGTGGAAGCCAATCTGTCGATCATTCCGGTCCTCAACAAAATCGATCTCCCCGTCACGCGTGTGGACGAAGTGATTGAGGAAATCGAAAACGTCGTCGGCCTGGAAGCCCACGATGCACTCAAGGTCAGCGGCAAGACCGGGGTCGGAGTGCGGGATCTGATTGAGGCCATCATTCAGCGCATCCCCGCACCTGCAGGCAGCAGCGATGCTCCGCTGCGCGCGTTGGTATTCGACAGCAAGTATGACAGCTATCGCGGCGTCATCACCTACATCCGTGTGCGCGAAGGTGTCATCACCAAAGGCGACCGCATCCGTTTCATGCGGCAGAATTCTCCCCAGGAAGTGCTGGAAATCGGCCAGTTCACCCCTCACATGGCCCCCTGTCGCGAACTCGGGCCGGGTCAGGTCGGCTACATCATCACGGGGATCAAGGAACTCGAAGGGATCAAGATCGGCGATACGGTCACCCAGCACGGGCGACCCGCGGCCGAGCCCCTGCCCGGCTATCGGGAACCGCAGCAGATGGTGTTCTGCGGTATGTATCCGATCGACGCGACCGACTTTGAAAAGCTGCGCGAAGAGTTGCAGCGGATGGCCCTGAACGATTCCAGCTTTTCGTTCCTGCCGGAAACCAGCGATGCGCTCGGCTTCGGCTTTCGCTGCGGATTCCTCGGCATGCTGCACATGGAAATTGTGCAGCAGCGGCTGGAAGACGAGTCGAACATCGACCTCATTCAGACCGCCCCCAATGTCACGTATGAACTGCTGCTGCGCGGCGGTGAAGTCCGCAAGCTCGACAACCCGCAGGACACGCCCGATGACGGGAGTATCGAGGAATTTCGAGAGCCGATTTCACGGGTGCAGTTCATTGTCCCCTCCAAGCACATCGGCACCCTGATGCAGATGTGCTCGGACCGTCGCGGCCGGTATGTCAGCACGGATTACCTGGGATCGGACCGGGCCCAGTTGATTTATGAACTGCCGCTCGCGGAAGTCATCTATGACATGCACGACCGGCTCAAGTCGGCCACCAGTGGCTATGGCACGATGAACTACGAAATCGTCGGCTACGAAGCTGCCGATCTCGTGAAAATGGATATTCTCGTCAAGGGAGTGCGCGTGGATGCCCTCTCCACGATTGTCCATCGCAGCGTGGCCGAAAAACGGGGGCGTTCGCTGGTAAAGCGGCTGAAAGAGGAGATCAGCAAGCACCAGTTCGAAATCGCCCTACAGGCCGCCATCGGAGCGCGGATCATTGCCCGCGAGACGATCTCCGCGTTTCGCAAGAATGTGACTGCCAAGTGTTACGGGGGGGATATCACCCGTAAACGCAAGCTGTGGCAGAAGCAGAAAGAGGGCAAGAAACGGATGAAACAATTCGGCGAAGTGGAAATCCCGCAGAAGGCGTTCCTCGCGGTCCTCGATACGTCCAAGGACGAATAGG
>JBGSIP010000650.1:0-2078 GCA_041742495.1 Planctomycetaceae bacterium | reverse complement strand
GTCGCTGGCAGAAATGGAATGCGTTGTCATGCGGTTTCGTCTGCTCATTCTTCCGCAACCGGGACGCTGCCTGCGGCAGTGCTGGCGGACGGTGTGCGCGCCGCTGGCCGCCGCGGTACTGGCTGGCGGCTGGTTAGCGATGAATGCGGTGGGGGGCGAACTTGTGTTTCGCCACTCTGCCCACTGCGAAGGCAGCATGATCACGGTAGGCGACGTGGCGGAGCTGCGAGACATCTCAATTCCGCTGGCACACGAGTTGTCGCGGACGACGCTGGCTCCGGCTCCCGCTGAGGGACGCGAAGTGATGATTCCCGTGTCGGACGTGCGCTCGCGCCTGCTGGCACAGGGTGTGGACCTGTCGACGCTGAATCTGACCGGGGCCAGTCAAATCCGTGTCACGTCGTCGCCGGGCGGGACTCGCCGAGGCGATCGCGATTGGCAACAGGATAACGCGCTGCGCGTGCTGCATCAGGCGGTGAGCCAGTGGAGTTTGCGTCGCCAGCAGACTCCCGGTGAATTTCAACTGCACGCGCTGGTGCCCGTGGATGCGGCGGGCTGGCTGGCGGCCGCTGATCCGACGCAAATCGAACTGGTCCCGACGAATGGCGACTGGACTCAGACGCAACCGGTCCAGGTGATCAGCGTTCACCCTCGCACACAGGAACGGCGCGCGTGCACGGTTGAGCTGCGGGTGGAACCGCTGCCGTTTGTGCTGACGGTGGCGGCTGCCGTACCGCGCGGGACGGTGCTGCAGGCCCAGCAGTTGGCGTGGAAACAGGTGCCCGACGCCACCGGCCATCTCACGGCTCCTGAGCAGGTGGTGGGACAGGAGACGGCCCGCGCACTGCGGCCTGGAGAGCCGCTGTCGAACGATGCACTCAAGCGGGTGCCACTGATCCGCAACAATGACATTGTGACGGTGGCGGTTCGCCTGCCTGGCATCAGCGTGCAACGTCAGTTTCGGGCACGTGGTGACGGCAGTGTGGGAGACGCGGTTCCGCTGGTCACCCTGGATGGGCGCGAGTCGGTCACCGCCACTGTGACAGGATTCCGGCAGGCCGAGATTCAAACTGCAGGCAGTGTCTTGCCCCCGGTGGGCGCTGGCGAAGCCGTGATTCCACTGACAGGAGGACGCTAATGTCACGTCGATCCAAAACTGATGTGAAACCGCGGGCGATCGTTGGTTCACGTCATCTGGCTGCGAGCGCACTATTTGCAGCCGGTGCGATGCTGCAGCCGGTCGTTGGTGTGGGCCAGCCTCCTGCGGCCCGCCCTGCCCAGCCGTTGCCCGCCGATGCGAATTGGGCCGGTGGAGTGGCGATTGCGCAGCCGACACTGATGACCGCACAGCCCCCCATCGTCGTGCAAGGTCCGCCGACGATTGCGGATTTTTCGCTGATTTACATTGAAGATCCCAAGCCGCGTGAGCTGCAGGTACACGATCTAATCACGGTGATCGTCAACGAGAAATCGGAAGTGACGATGAACTCGCGATTCAATCGCCAGCGGAACAGCCAGTTGAAAATGGAGTTGAAAGACTTTGTGAAAATCGGCCCCGGTTTCACGCTCGACAATGCGGCCGCGAACAGCCCGACGATTGACGCGAACTCCCAGGCGCGCATCAACAACCAAGGCCAGGTGACGGACTCGGAGGGGATCAACTATCGCATCACAGCGACGATCGTCGACGTCTTGCCCAACGGGAACATGGTGCTCGAAGCACGCAAAATGATCACGACCAATGACGATCGCTGGGAATACGCCTTGACCGGCATTGTCCGGGCGGCTGACGTGACAGCGGCCAACACGGTGTTGAGCGAACATGTCGCCGACATGCAAATTGACAAGCGGCTGAATGGGCGGGTGTTTGCCAGCACCAAGCGATCGTGGGGCACCAAGGTACTTGACTTTATTTCGCCGTTTTAAAAACGTTGCAATCCTCGGCCGGGTCGCGACGGGTCCCTGTTGTGGAACTGCGGACCTGGCAATATACCGCTGACACCTGCCTGGCTGGTCTCGCGAGCGTTGAGGATGTTCTGCCGTGGTCGTCCTGCTGTGGGGACTGGTCGTGGCAGAGG
>JBGSIP010000649.1:0-12975 GCA_041742495.1 Planctomycetaceae bacterium | reverse complement strand
GAGAATTCGCAAGTGGCAGCGGATGCCAGGCACCGCTGTTGCCTCCGGTGCCACTTCGGTGACAGAGATCGTCGCTTCAGACAAAGAGACGACCGTCCAGTTGAACGTGAGCGCCCCGTCGACCGCTGCCCCCGAGGCCGTGGCCGATGCCGATGCCCGACCCTCGATTCTGGGTGCTGCTGGCAAGCCGGCCGCCCAGCGCGCTTTTGAACAACAAGTGCGTCGGATTCGGTCTACGGCAAACTCTGCCGAACGATCTCGGCTGCGTGACTCGCTGGTGAGCGGGGGACAATTGCTCAATGAATTTCGGTCCTTGTCCGATTCGCAATCTCTGCCCAGTGCTCCAGTGGAAGTCCCTGCGGGCCTGAATTCACTGGCCGGAGCCAAACTGACATTGAAGGGGATCAACTCGATCCGCACCAACTTCAACTTCACCTTCCGTCAGTTCCTGCCCGTTGGCCTCCAGTTCTCACCGGATGGATCGATGGTCACAGCGGCGCGCCAAAGCGCCGATCTGGGCGACGGACGTGTCGAACAAGGACGAGTTTCGGTCTGGGATACAGCGGGAATTCCGCTGCGAATCTGGGACGAGGTCGCCGATAGCGACGTGCGACAGGTGAGTTTTGGTCCCGATTCGCAAGTCGTCTACACAACTCCCAGTCTGTTCGCATTCCGCCTGTTTGGCGTGGAAGCCGGGCTGTCACAGGAACTGCCGACTTCGGGCATCTTGGTTCGATCCAGCAATCCGGAGATCACCCGCGCTGTGATTGCAGTTCGCGGTGCTCCGCTGGAAACGAAGGCCGTGTTGAAACTGGTCGATCTGGAGACCTTCGAGTTTGTCGGCCAGCAGGTTGACGCGTATGAGGCGTGCGGAACGGCGGGAGCCATCTCGCCCGACGGAAAGATCGTCGCTGCGGCGCTGCGCAGCCGGGATCGGTTCGATGTCGTTCTGTACGACGAGAACCTCAGCAATCCTCGGGTCTTCATTGAGCAGACCGGAATGAAACCGTGGCACGAGGGGGGCTGTCTGGGCATTGACCGCATGGTCTTCTCCCCGGACGGAAAAATGCTCTTGGTTCACGGGCAGTTTAACGACACGGAGAGTCAGAAGTTGTTTCATCTGGAATGCTGGTCCGTGGACGGCCCGACGCCGACCATGCTGTGGAGACTGCCATCCACCGATGCCCCTGTTTGCAGCGGACCACTGGAAAAGTGGGCCCGATTCGTCGGCACTTCTCCGACGATTGTTGTGCAAACAGGGCGAACCATCAGCGTCGCCAACATTGCCCGCGGCCAGATTGCGGGAACTGTTCCGCTGGACGACCTGGACATCGAGCGTGGCAACTACTCTTACAGTCCCGATGGACGCTGGATCGCTTCGGGAGATTCCGGAGGATACGTGCGGCTGTGGAACCTGGAGTACCTCGTTGGCCCGTTCCGCTTCCGCGCTCAGACCGGGCCAGTGGTCGGCGTCGCTTTGCGGCATGTGGTATCCCCGGTGGAAGAGACAAACGCAAAGAACAAGCCGCTCCCCAAGATTGAGTTTCAGCTAGCAACTGTGGGTGAAGAGAATCGGCTCAACGTCTGGTCAGGCGATGAGTTTGCCCAAGCGATTGAAGCGGCAGCCCGAAAGCCCAAACGTTGAGTTGCCGCCCTTGGTCGACGGAATAATCGCCATGCTCGGTGACTCCGTCGGGCGCGAGTTACGGGTCAAGTAGTCTGAGCCCAGCAGTTTTGAGTGTCATCCGCGATTCCTTTCAGTCGAAATCAAACATCGCGGGAAACTCTGAATAGTGAGTAGACCAGATCGTTGATCAAACGAAACGGTGTCAGTGATTTGCCGACGATCGGCCAAGTGTGTGAGGTGAATGCGTTGTCCATGAACGCCAAAATCTTGAGCAAAGAAGAGGTGATTGCTCAGTTGCGTCTTGCGCGCCTCATCAACGAACAGGGCATGGAGAAGCTCAGAAAGCTGGACGTTCCCACGGGAGTGCATCTGGTTGGGCACCTGATGAAACGCCAGCAGATGACCCGATTTCAAGCCGATGCCATCTTGCAGGGCCGTGCTGCCTTGCTCGATCTGGGTGACTATTACATCACCGACTACATCGGCAAGGGCTCGTTCTGCACGGTCTATCGAGCCGTCCATCGCCATCTCGAACGGACCGTGGCGGTCAAAGTCATGAACCCGGAGGCGATGGCTTCCAAAGAGGGTCACGACCGGTTTCTGAAGGAGGCCAAGGCGCTGGCGCGATTGAAGCACGACGCGCTGGTCACGCTGTTCGATGCCTGCTTCTACAATCAACGCTACTACCTGGCCATGGAGATGGTAGAGGGGAGTACGCTGGAGGGCTTTGTCCGGAAGTTTGGTCCACTGGATGTTGATTCGGCGATGGACTTCATCGAGCAGGCTGCGGCCGGCTTGCGTCACGCTCACCACGAAGGGGTCTTGCACCGAGACATCAAGCCTTCCAACATGATTCTGGCGACCAACAGCCGCATTCGCATTCTCGATCTGGGCGTGACAAAATTGACCCAGAAGTTCAAGCGGAAGAGCAGCATTGCCTCCGGCCCCAAGGATCAGATGCCGCGCGAAGCGCTGGTCGGCACGGTGGATTACATGGCCCCCGAACAGGCGTTCGACGTGCATAACGCCGACGAGCGTGCCGATATCTACAGCCTCGGTTGCACCCTCTTTTTTCTGCTGACCGGCCGGTCCGTGTTTCAGGGTGAAACGCCACTGAAGGTCTTGATGCGGCACCAGAACGATCCGCGCCCCTCCCTGCGCGCTGAGAGGAAGGAAGTTCCTGTTGCCCTGGACAAGCTTTTCCAGAAGATGATTGCCGTTAAGGCCGAAGACCGCTTTCGCACGATGGGAGATGTGGTCCGTGAATTGCAGGCGATCCCGAAGACCGGTTCTCAGGCACACGCCGCGCTCACAAATCCGCAGATTTCCCTGCCTCAGCAGAAGGACGTTGGCGGAGCGTCCGATTATCGCGGACCCGCAGACATTCCTTCCGAATCCGTGCTCTCACTGGACGACTATCAGCAACCGGACGCCCCTGACGCAATTCCCTCGCGGCTTCAGAACGTTAAGCCACCGGGCCTGAACTGGCCTCTGACCGCCGGGCTCGTCGTGGTCGCGGGGCTGGCATTGTTCGGGGGATTGTTTGCCGCCGGGTACTTCACGCCGCCACCCCCCGACCTCGGCGGCACGATGGCCCGTAGCGGAGAGACGCCTGAACCGCAGGAGACGCACGGCACGATCCAATTGAGTTTCAGCGATCCGACGCTCGCTCAGGACGTCCGCTTGGACGGAGAGCGATTGACAACAACCGAGCAGCAACATGCGATCCGCTTGACAGCCGGAAAGCATCACCTGCTGGTCGATGGCCCCGAGACGGTCCCCCTGAATCACTGGTTTGACGTGGTCGGCGGCACCAGCATTCAGGTGCACGCGGCACTGGAACGCGATGCCGCTTCCGGGTCTGATCTCACCAGAAAGCAAAAAGGGCTCACCATCCAGTAGCGACCGGTTTGAACCAGTGGCCCCAGGCCACCAAGTGAACTGAGGGTGATTATTGAGTCGCCGCCTCTCTCTCTCAGATGCCCACCAACGGCAGGCAGGCCCAGTCGGCTCGATCCCATGAACTTCAGATCCCGGCCGGGGGGCTGCATTCGGGAATTGTCGACAGAGTTGTGGGTGAGTCTTGCCGCCCAGGCGTGAACCTCGCTTGTTCAGTTGGCCCGCTTACAAGACAGCCAGGCCATCGAGCGCCGCTGCGATTTCCCGGCGCAGCATCGTCAGCGCGCTGCGCTGTTCGGCCGTTTGCGGCTGGCGGCTGGGGCCCATGCGGAAGCCGCGAATCTCCGCGCCCAGCCGAAATCCTTCCGGAAACTCACACCGGCTAAAGAGCAAATCGAACAGCTTCAGCAGTTTCACCTGCAGTCGACGTGCATCGTCCATGCGCCCCTGCGTGACTGCGTCGTAGACCGCGCGTGTCAATTCGGGAGCCACGCCGGAGGTGGCATTGGTCCCGCCATCGCAGCCCATCATCAGCATGGGCACAAGAGCCGCGTCCCATCCGGTGACAATGGTGAAGTCCGGCCGAAACGGTCGGACTTCATTCATCAGCCGCAGCACGTACGGCAAATCGCCTGACGAATCCTTGATGCCGATCACGCGGGGAAATTCTTCGGCGAGCCGCCGGACCGTTTTGACAGAGATCGGACTCGCAAACAGCGGAATGTTGTACAGCGTGACGTCCAGCGGCGCTTCCCGGGCGATCTCGCGGAAATACGCATACACAGACTCTTCACTCAGCCGATAGTAAATGGGAGATACAATCGCCACCGCCCGACAGCCGAGCTGAGCGTAGTACGCGCAGGCCGACAGCGTCTCTTTGACGTTGGCTTCCGCAGCCCCCGCGAGGATCGGCACGCGACCTTGCACTTCGTCAGCCATGATCGCCACGATTCGCCGGCGTTCTTCGGCGGTGAAGCGGGTGAACTCACCGGTCGACCCGTTGGGATACAGGCCGTGGACCCCCTTATCGACCAGCCATCGCACGTAGCGGCGATATTCGGCCTCGTGAATCGCCCCACTGTCAGTGAGCGGCACAATATTAGGGGTGAGAATGCCGCGAATCGGAGGTAAGCCAGCCATCGTGGGACTTCACTTCACAGGAGTCACTGACATCCAGCCGGCCATCACGGGGCCCGCGCCAGGAACAGCCGCCGCTCTCGGTGAAACAGGCCATCCGGTTCTGCCGGACTACGTCGCCTCAATGCTAGTTCGGTTTGTCCGCCGACTGCGCTGGAGTCTGTCTTGGCCAGATGGCTCGCGCCACGGTGGACACCGCAAACGCGCTGGCCGGGCCTGTTTGCACCGTCAACTCACCGCCATGCTGCCGCAAAATCTGCCAGCATTTGGGTAACCCAAAGCCCAATCCTCGACCGGCGGTACGTCCGGAAAAAAACGGATCAAACAGGTGTTGCCGCTCGATCTCAGTCAAGCCGCGGCCGTGGTCGGTCACCTGGAATGTCACGGTCCCGGCGTGGTGTGTCAAGTCGACTTGCAACACGTCTCCGGCGGCACTCGCCTCGGCGGCATTGCGAATCAACTCCGAGGCGACGACCCCAAACTGCCGTTGATCGGCCCGCAGAGGAACCTCACCCGTCGCGACAAACTCACAAGTCACCCCGCGCCCTTCCAGCCAGTCAGCCAGACCACGCAACACGTCCCGTACCAACTCGGCCGCGTCAAAGTCGCTTCGTTGCGGTTGCGGCGGGCGGGCAAACAGCATCACGTCACCAATCATGTCGCGGACCCGCAAGGCCTGCGCAATGATGGTCTGCAGTGATTGCCGACGGTCAGCGGCTGTTTCGCCAGGCAGCAGCAGTTGCGCGCGGCCAATGATGGTGGCCAGTGGATTGTTGATTTCGTGCCCCGCACCCGCCGCAAACTCCGCGAGTGCCGCCAGCCGCGGGTCATCAGGTTGAATGGTCACTCGATCAGCGTCGAGTGCGCTCGCTTCCGGCAAGGCGGATTCAGGTGACTCACTGGCCATGATCGTCTGCCTGGGTGCAGAAACGCAACAGGCGATGCGACCGGTTCGCGGCTGCATCGCCTGTTGTTGTGATGATCCATCGTTGCCACATTTCACCCGCGCGAGGCCGCGACGGTCGACCCGTGCGCTGCACCGTTCCGCGCGGTCAAATCCTACTCACGCCGGTACGGGTTCGACATCCAGCAGCCGGCAGACTCGTTCGAGCAGCTTGTCGACATCGAACGGCTTTTGAATGAACTCATCCGCGCCGGCGGCTCGCAGGTCGGCAATCTTGTCCTGCTCGACCATCCCGCTGATGCAGATGATTTTCACATCGTCCAGTGCCGAATCGCTGCGCACCCGCTGACACACTTCCTTGCCGTTGATATCCGGCAGCATCACATCCAGGACGATCACGTCCGGATGATATTCCTTGACCATCATCCCCGCGTCAAAACCATTGGAGGCGACCCGCGTTTCAAAGCGGCCGTCGCGCTCCATGGCGTCGCGAATCATTTCCACCAACTCGGCGTCATCGTCGACCAGCAACGCCTTCCGCCGGCCACTTTCGAGGGCATCGGTCGGAATGTGGTTTTCCTTCATGAACTTATACAGCACATCGCGCGGGATGCGCCGAAAGCGGGAGCCGGGGACGCGAAAGCCCTTCAACTGTCCGGAGTCAAAGCAGCGAATAATCGTCTGCTGGCTCACCTTGCAGATCTTGGCGGCTTCGCCCGTGGTGAAGACGGTTTTCATGCAGCTGGTCCAATCCTTGTCAGCGTCCAGTCCCGAGCGACCGGAGACGCATGTGCCGCCGATGGTGTGGGTCGGCTCACCTCCCTGAACTGCGTCCTGCATGCGGGTGAAGCTTCGGTCATCCAGACCGGATTCAAGCTCGTTGATGCGAGTGGGCTGTGGTGTTGCTCGGAACCCCAAAACTCGCCAAGCCGGTCATCCGCAGTCGATCATGCCCGCCCGCTGCTGCCTCATCAGACGACAGGGCGGATCGACATCGGGAATTGTAGGAGTTCTGGGAAACTGGTCAATATGGGTTCTCTGACCGGTCCAGGCACGTTCCGAAGTTTACAACGGATGCCCTAACTCCTGATTTGAAAACGGGTTCCGAATCCGCTCTGCAGTTCCCCGAAACTACTCAGTTCACCGCACACAGCACGCAAACGCCGCAGTTCCACAGGGGCGACAACGTTTCTTCTACCCGATTCGCCTGCTGCCAGAACCCCCCAAGCGAGCCAATCCGCCTGACAAAGCCACTCTACGGAGCCCCCCAGCGATCTGCGCAAGAGAAATGTCGTCGGCCGGGCGGGAGTCCCGCTGACGACCAAGGTCACTTCGCGCTGGCGTCGTCGAACGCCGCGGAAATTTCCGGGATCGCCGCCTGAGCGGTCTCCAGCAGCTCGACCCGCCAAGGCGCAGGAATGGCCACCGGCCCCAGTCGCGCTGCTGGGTGCAAAATCGCGGGAGGGGAAGACACCTGCAGGCGCAACACCTGCGACTGCAAATCGTACACCCGCTCGCCAAAGTCTGACGCCCCCAGGGTCAGCAGATAGCTCCCCCCGGCCAGCACGTGCGTCGGCAGAGTCACCTCTGCGCGAAACACCCCGGGCTGTTTCTGAAACAGATCCGGCGACATGTCGACGTCCCGAGAATCGAACACCACCTGCGAGTCTTCCGTGAGGACGCTGACCCAAACCGCCGCGTGCAGTGGTTGTCGCACCCGATACTCCATCACCACGCGACAGTCCCGCTCAGGCTGCATGTCCACTCTGCCGCGAATGATTTCCACCGACTTTCCGACGTTCTGCCGTTCCGGCGGGACCACAAACTCCCCTCCGCGGCCCACGTCCCCTTCGCTGCGGTGCAGGTACGCGCCAATCACGTCGTCGGTTCGTCCATCCGCCACCAGTTGCCCATCCTGCAGCAGGATGGCGCGCTGGCACAGCGATCGGATGGATTGCAGATTGTGGCTGACAAACAGCACGGTTCTCCCGGTTTGTCCCAGCGCCGACATCTTGCCAATGCACCGTCGCTGAAACGCGGCATCACCGACCGCCAGCACTTCATCGGCAATCAGTATGTCAGGGTCCAGGTGAGCGGCAACGGCAAAGGCCAGCCGGGTGTACATGCCGCTGCTATAGCGCTTCACTGGCATGTCCAGAAAGGCTTCCATTTCTGAGAAGGCGACAATCTCGTCGAACTTCCGGCGAACTTCGCTCCAGGACATCCCCAGGATGGCTCCATTGAGGAAGATGTTCTCGCGGCCTGTCAGCTCCGGATGAAACCCGCTCCCCACTTCCAGCAGCGTGCCGATCCGGCCCCGCACACCGACCCGCCCGTGCGAGGGACGCACGATTCGCGCCAGGATTTTCAGCAGGGTGCTCTTGCCGGCCCCGTTGCGGCCGATGATGCCGACCACTTCCCCTTGGCGTACGCTGAAGTTGATGTCTCGCAGCGCATGCAGCCACTGCGCACGCAGCGGCATGGCGGGACGACTTAATCCCAGCCGGCCCAGCCCCACCCGACGCAACGCCGATTGCACACGGTGATCGAGCCATTCCACGACGCGCGTGGCCTGCTCCCCGGTTTGGAGGCGATAGCTTTTGGAGAGCTGTTCAACGTGGATCGTGATCTCAGAGTCATCGGCCGGCATTCAGATGCGATCCACCAGAATCCCTTCGGACTGTTCCAGGACACGCAGTCCCACAACCGCCACAACCACCGCAAACACCACGGAGAATAGTGTTGAACCCCAGCCCGGTGCGGGCTGCCCCAGCATCGCATGCCGCACCCCCTCGATGGGTGCGACCAGCGGATTCAGCCAGAAGATCCACTGCCAATTCACTGGGATTCGTGCTCGGTCAAAGACGCATGGCGAGAGAAAAAACAGCACCTGCAGCACCATCGGCAAGGCGTTTTGTACGTCTCGATACAGTCCGTTGAGCGTCGCCAGCAGACAGGCGACTCCCAGTGTCAACAGGACGGTGATCAGCATCCACGGCAGCACCTGCCACAGTGACCACCACGTAAGATCGCCGGCTAGCGCTGCCAGACCGGCAACGACCACCATCGTCAGCAGAGAATCGACCACGGCACACACCACGGTCGTCAGTGGCAACAGCGCCCGGGGGAAATAAACCTTGGTGATCAGCGGACGCTCGGCCACAAGCACGGCGCAGCCGTTCTTGGCTCCCACCGAAAAGACTTGCCAAGGCAGCAGCCCCACCAGAGCAAACAGCGCCGGCGACACGCCCGAGGGGGTCGCCTCCGCATTCAGAAACTGAAACAGGACGGCAAAGATCACCGCCGTTGACAGCGGCTGCAATACCACCCACGCAGCCCCCACAATGGCCTGGTGATAGCGGACCCGCACATCCCGGCTGACAAAGGCGGCCGCCAGGACCCGATGGTTCCACAACTCCTGCAGATAGGGCAGCCACGATGTCGTCTGCGATTCCAGATAGCGCATCGGCGGAGCAGGGGACGCCTCGCCGGGCGTTGGCAGGGGGGATGTCTGATTGTCAGCGGTCGCCGCTGTCACTGCCGCATCCTTGTTCGTGGCGGCTTGGTCGCGCCACCCCATGGCGACGGACCCTCCGCGACACCTGCTGTCCACGCCACCTGCTGAACGCTCGCTCGCCAATATTTCCGTCGGTCTCAGTTGCGGGCTGGCCCGTCTGCCGCCTGGACACCGCGTCGAACCAGCGCATTAGCCGAGGCGGGAATCGAACCCGCACGGAGGTAACCCTCCCCGGGATTTTAAGTCCCGTGCGTCTGCCATTTCGCCACTCGGCCACAATTTGCCAACCGGTTCCACCCACGGCCCAGCACCGCGGGCACGCACCATACATTAACGGACGGACCGCCACACCCTCCAGAGACCGACGTCCCCGCCTCTCCCTGCCGCTTTCAGAGGCTCGCGTTTTCGCCCAGCGGTAGTAGCAGGCATCAGTCCTCCCCGCCGATCAGGGAACCCCGGGTGGACGTGCTGTGGACGGTTTCGGCCGGTGCGGAATGGCGATTGGTGAGCTTTTCTGAGGGACACGAACTGGCGGGAGGAGGTCTGTCCAGCTTAAACTCTGCGTTGCCCCTGTCTGTTGCAGATTCCTGGCCGATGCCATTGGGAGGTCCACTCGCGATGAGTGTGAAATTTGCCTGCCCGTCCTGTCAGCACCCGATGAAAGTCGGCGATGCGTACGCCGGTCGCACGATCGTCTGCACGCAGTGCGAACAAAAAATCAAAGTCCCCGGTGCCGCAGCGGATGCAACGGCCGGTGGCAAACCTGCCGCCGCGTCCGCGGGCAAAAAGGGGGCCCAGCCGGCTGGTGAAAAGAAGGCTGCCAAGCCACCTGCTGAGGAAGACGAACTGGAACTCCTTGACTTCGACGAGTTGTCAGAACGTAAAGACTCCCGCCCGGGAAAACCGGGTCGCGCCGGCGGCGGAAAATCAGCGCCTAAGGCGGGTGGCAAGGGCAAGAAGAAGGGGAAGAAGAACGACGCACCCGAAGGGGTTCCGCTCCCCATTCTGATTGCCAGCGTGTTTGGCGCGTTGCTCCTGCTGGGAGCGGGTGCCGGCGGTCTTTATATGGCCAATGCCAACGGCCTGTTTGCAGCCAGCAAGAAGGAAATCCCGGTCCCCCAAAACTGGACGCCGGTCAAAGTCTCCGAAAAGAGCTATAGCTGCCTGCAGCCCGAAGGCTTTGAACTCAATCACGGCGGGGGAACGGGCGGGATACCTCCGTTTGCCACGTTCACCAAAGGAAGCGTGAAGCTCGATTTCCACAGTAGCATTGGTGATTCTGCGCGGGGCAGCATCGCGCAATCGTCGTCCGGCGGGTTTGGCGAAGCCGCCGTCGATGAAAACGGCAACGAGATCGATCTGGCCCCCGTCCGCTCCCTGCACGACTCCATCTTGCGGAAGTTTGAAGACAAGTACTCCAACTACACGGAAGAACTGCCGCAGAAAGTCGAGACCAAAGGTTTTGGCGAAGGGCGCGTGTCAGACTTTGCCTACAACACCACGTTTGGCGGCACCATGCGTGGCGTCCGCGGCACGGTGCTCGGTGTCGAGTGGAGTCTGACGATCACCTGCGAATGTAAGCCGCACGAATTTGAGGCCTATCGCCCCGTGTTCATCAAGTGGATTGAATCGCTCTCCCAAAGCGGATGAGTGCCACCGACTGTGGCTTCGGTTTTCTTGTGGTCAGCGTCAGCCCTGCCATGCCATTGAGAGGCGTTCCAGATGTCTTCGATCCACGCTCTGTCTCCTGAGTCGCGCCATCGTCGCCACAGTTGGTACTCCCGCCGGAGAGCCAACTTCGCACGCCTGGCCGCGGTCGTTCTGGCGTTTGGCTGGCATGCATCTCCCGCACGGGCAGCCGACGATGCCGACTTGGTCACCGCACACGGCCAATTGCTGTTTGCCGACGACTTTTCGCGCGACGAGACCACTCCCGGCCAAGAGGAAATCGGCGGCGGCTGGACCTCCAACAGCGCCTGGCGGGCCAAGGGTCAGCAGCAGGTCGACCTGATGGACGGCGCAATGCACGTGACTAGGCACGCGCAGGCCGATCACGGCGTCGCCATTTTTCACGACGTTCAGTTTACAGATGGTGCCGTCCAGTTGCGGTTTCGGCTCGGAGCCAACGATGACCTCGGCGTCGACTTTGTCGATCGAGAGCTGAAGACCGTGCATGCCGGTCACCTTTGTCTGGCCCGCGTCACTGTCAAAGGAGTCACCCTGACCGACTCCAAGACCGGGGGCATGAATCTCGAGCTCCGCGCCCGTCGAGAGGCCGGCGATGTCTCGTCAGAACTGGCGGCGCTACTCAAGACCAAGACCCACCATATCCCCCACCCGCTGACGCCCGACGAGTGGCACACGCTCCTGATTGTGGTGGAAGGCCCGCAGATGCGGGTGTCGATCGACGGGCAGGCGATCGGAGACTTCAGCTCAGAAGGCATCGCCCATCCCACCAAGCGCATGATCACACTGGCCGTCAATCACAGCGCCGTCGTGGACGACGTTTCTGTCTGGAAACTGAAATAGGTCCGCTGTGGGTCCCTCTCGGAATGATCGGCGATGGCGACGGCCGCACCCCCGCCCCGATCGATTCTTTCTGTTCAAGTCGCTGGTCCAGTGACCCGCCATCTCCGCTCGCTGCTCCCGTGTGCCCTCTGCCAGAATCAACGCCCCTCTTCGCGATCACGGGCACGGTTGAGGCCTTGCCCGGCGAGAACTATTCTGGCCTTGGTCTGGGGGACGACTTTCTTTGGCCGCAAACGCAGCAACTGGTGCTCGCAACGGGATGACCTGACATGGACACGACCAACGGCTCGCTCAATCGCAAACTCAACATGGCCCTGATTGGCGGGGGACAGGGCTCATTCATCGGCCGCGTGCACGCCACGGCCGCCGTGTTGGACAATCGTGCGCGGCTGGTTGCCGGGGCTCTCTCCTCCAACCCCGAACGCGCCAAAACCTCCGCTGGTTCGTACGACATTCCGCTCTCCCGCGCCTATGCCTCGGCGACGGAACTGTTCCAGCAGGAAGCCCAGAAACCGCTAGGCGAGCGGGTCGATTTTGTCAGCATTGCGACCCCCAATCACACGCACTTTGAATTGGCGAAAGGTGCTCTCGAAGCCGGCTTTCATGTCATCTGCGACAAACCGATGACGTTCGATTTCGAGCAGGCTCGCCAGTTGGTGGCAGCCGTCGAGCACAGCAAGTCGGTGTTTGCCGTCAGCCACAACTACACTGGCTATCCGCTGGTGCGTCAGGCCCGCGAAATGATTCAGGCGGGCGAACTGGGCGAAGTGCAGGCCGTCCGCTCGAACTACATTCAGGGCTGGCTGCGGACGCGCCTGGAAGACTCCGACCAAAAGCAAGCCGCCTGGCGAACCGATCCGTCCAAGTCCGGCGCCGCCGGGGCCTTCGGAGACATTGCCACCCACGCGTACAATCTCGGCCGTTACATGACCGGCCTGTTTCCCGCGGAAGTCTCGGCCCATCTAAAGATCTTTGAGCCGGGTCGCAAACTGGACGACTACGGTCACGCTGTCGTGCGGTTGCAAAACGGTGGGCTGATGACAGTCACCGCCAGCCAGATTTCGCATGGCCGCGAGAACGACTTGTTTATTGAAATCGATGGCACGCAGGGGGCGCTGATCTGGCGGCAGGAGAATCCCAACGAGATGATCTTCCGCCGCAATGGCTCCCCCCATCAGATCTACACGCGCGACCCCAACGCCGGGTTCATGAATGCCAGTGGCAAAGCGGCCTGCCGGCTCCCCTCCGGACATCCCGAAGCGTTCTTCGAGGCCTTTGCGAATGTCTACCGCTCGGCCTACGACGCCATGATTCTGGCCATCGAAGGCAAATCCTTCGAGACGGTGAACACCGTGTATCCCA
>JBGSIP010000648.1:0-5730 GCA_041742495.1 Planctomycetaceae bacterium | reverse complement strand
TCTTTCATCCATGAAAATAGCCGGCCCGGTTCAGTCAGTTGGCCCGCTGGAACAGCGCGTCCCACCCGCCTGGGGGGAGTTCTTCACACGCGCCTGGCCCCTCGGAGCGTCGGAGTCCCGCCAGAGAGACTGCCAACCATGGCGCACCGGGAGTCGATACGGAGTCATATAACACGGATTCTGAAACGAGGGGAGACCAGTTTTCGCCTGTTTTTCCCGCCGCGGCCGGCTCCCTGAGCGTCTGTTTCTCCCGCTGGGGCTTCTTGACAGTCGGTCCGTAGGCGGCTACCCTTGCAGACTGGAATCGGCAGCGATTAGCGGGCGTTGCGTTGTCAGTTCAGCCGTCAACGGATGGAACCGGCTGGCTCTCAAGGGCTGTTTTTCCCGCCTAATCGTGCGTCGTCGATTCCGAAATCCGTGGTGATGAGGGGGTCTGCAGTCTGCGAGTCTCGGCAGCTTGTGGCTTCCAGCCAGAGGGGTGATTGCTCATGTGAGTCCCTTCCGCCTCCCGTTTGTGCCGTAATGGGAATGATTCCCGGCGGTTTGTGCGGGTCACGTATCGCTGGCTTGGTGAGGGAAAGTGGGACATGTGCCCGCTTTTTTTATTTTCCAAGGCTATGTGGCGCGTGCGGCGACTGGGCGGCAAGCGTGGGACGGGGTGGTGCTGAGGTTTTTTTGGGGCGGTGTTGATCGTGTCGTCTTGAAGGTTGCGGTGATTCCGGGGTTCTATGACGGACGCTGTGGGTCCGTGTCTGAGGTGGCGTTGATCGCGGGATATCCGGCCTCAGGTCGGAAGTCGTGTCTCCGGTCGATCGACAAGAACAAACAGGAGGGGTTGGGTGGCGACGGAGTGCTCCGGGTCAATGGACCTGGTGTGACTCGCAGTGACCACGCGATCCCGGTGGGGTGGGAGGCCAGCAGTTGCGATGAATGCCAGCGAAATCCTGCGGATTGTCGATACGATCCACCGCGATAAAGGTCTGCAAAAGGAAGTGCTGTTCGAGGCCATCGAACAAGGCATTCTCTCCGCGCTGCGCAAGAACGTGCCTGAAGAGGACGAAATTCGCGTCGACATCGACCGCGGAAACGGCGAGCCTCGCATTCAGCACAATGGTCGCGTGCTCGATCCGGACGAATCGGGTCGGGTGGCCGCTCAGACGGCCAAGCAAGTCATCATCCAGAAGATTCGCGAGGCGGAACGGGACGCGCTGTTTGATGAATTCACGCAGCAAAAAGGGGATCTCGTCACCGGGACGGTGACCCGATTTGAAGGGGGCGTGGCTCAGATCAGTCTGGGAAAAGTTGAAGCCATTCTGCCTCGCAGCGAGCAGATTCCGGGCGAGTCCCATCGCGTCAACGAGCGAATCCGGGCCGTCATTCTGGATGTTCGCAAAAGCGGCAGCCGGGTCAAGATTGTCCTGTCGCGTGTTCACACCGATATGGTTCGGCGGCTGTTTGAGCTGGAAATTCCAGAAGTTGGCGAGCGGATTATCGAAGTTCGATCGCTGGCCCGCGAAGCCGGGCACCGGTCCAAGGTGGCGGTTTCGTGCATTGACAGCACGATTGACTGTGTCGGGGCATGTGTGGGTGTCCGCGGCGCGCGGATCAAGAGCATCATTGAGGAACTGGGCGGCGAGCGGATTGATATTGTCCGCTGGAACGATTCGCTGCAGGTGCTGATTCCCAACGCCTTGCAGCCGGCGGAAGTCGAAGACGTGATTCTCTGTCCGATGCTGGGCCGCGTGATTGTGTTGGTGCGGGATGATCAGTTGTCGCTGGCGATTGGTCGCAAGGGGCAAAACGTGCGGCTGGCCTCCAAGCTTGTCGGCTGGGACATTGAGGTCATGACGCGAGTCGAGTTGGACAACCAGCTTGACCGGTCAGTGGATGCCTTCGCCAACGTGCCGCACTTCACGCCGGAACTGGCGGAGAGTCTGGTTTCACAAGGGTTCTTCAGTTTCGACGACCTGTCAGTGATTGAGCCGGACCAGTTGGCAGAGCTGGGGGGGCTGACCGAAGAGCAGTGCGACGAAATCGTCGCGTATGCCGATGAAGAGAGCTTGCGGGCGGAGCAGGCGGAAAAGCGTCGCAAGGAAGAGACGCGGCTGCTTGACCAGCAGCAGCGCGCCATGGCGTCCCGGCCGGCCGTGGCGACCCCCGACGAAAAGTCGCGGGATGAAAAATCGGCGGTGGAGAAGCCCTCAGTGGCAGAAATAGCGGACGCAGGCGAGAATTCGGACGGAGACTCCCCGATGGCCGGCGAAACAGAGACAGAGGTCGAAGAAGTCTCGGCTGCCGAGGATCAGCCCGCCGATGGCGGTCTGGGGTCGCTATGAATCTGGAATCACGATGAACGGTCTGTCGGGCCCGGTGCGGGTGAGCCCATGACATCCCGTTGGATTTATCGAATCACACGGAAACGGTGCGAATGCCGCTGTTCGGAACGCAGGACCTGGAATCCATCAGCGATCAGGGCGGCAAAAGGGGAGACGATTTGGTCGGCGATACGAAGGGGGACATCCTGAAGGTCCGGATCTTCGCTTTAGCGAAGGAGCTGGACTACGACAGCAAAGAGCTGATCAAGCACTGCAACGACGCAGGCATTCCGGTGAAGAACTCGGCTTTGGCCAGTATTTCTCCCGAAGAGCGCGACGTGGTGCTCGCCTATTTGAAGACATTGAAATCGCCGAAGACCGCTCCTGCTGCCGCCAGTCCTGTGTCGGCCCCGTTGCGGGAGTCTGTTCCCTCTCCGGATCGGAACCTGCGGCCGATTCGAGCGTCTGGCCCACTGGCCCGCAATCTCCGGGCCATTGGCAAAGGGCGTCCCGAACAGGACGACGCTCCGCCCGAAGCTGCGGAAGTGGCCATGGCGTCCCCTCCAGAGCCTGTGGAAACCGTGGCGGTGGCACCGGTCGCTGCTGCCCTCCCTGCTGAGCTGGACGCAAAGCCAGACGTAGAGCCTGTCGCCCCTGAGCAGCCAGCAGCCTCGTCTCCGCCAGTTGCCGAAGCGCCAGTCGAGGCGACGGCAGAGCCGCAGCCAACGACCGAACCTGTGCCTCGCGACGACACCGGCACGGCCGCGGTCGAAGCACCTGCCGCGACGCCAACGGGACCTGGTCCGTTGCAGCGGAGCGATTACATGCCCGCGTCGGGGGCGTCGCGGATTCGCGAAATGCGTCCCCGCCCCTCGATTCAGCAGGCCCCCGGCAAAGGGCCGAAACCCAAGCCGAAGACACCGGCCCGGCCCACGCTGGCGGCCCCGCCACAGTTGGCTTCGCCCTCGTTCAAGCCGGCAGCTCGCAAAGACGAAGCTCCCGCTCAGAAGCCGGAAATCCGTCTGACAGCCGACTTCTTTGAAGGTCGTAGTCCGCTCGCCGATCACATTCGGCGGCACACCGATGCCAAAGATAAAGACAAGGACGTCAAGGACCCCGTCAAGGGTCGCGCCAAGACCCCGATGATTCGGGAAGAAGAGACCGAAGAACGTCGGCCGACCCGCGGAGGTGGCGGGCGATTGCTCGGGCTCGCCGATGGTCGCGATCAGCGACGGGCGGCGCGGAAGAAGGTCGGCGGCGCGGAAGAAGAAAGTGATGCCACCCGTCTGCGTCGTCGTCAGCGTTCGCGACGCGGCAGCAGTGTGGAATATAAGGCGTCCGCATCGGTGACGTTTCCCATTACGATTCGCAGTCTGTCGGAGGCCATGGGGCGTCCAGCAGCCGACTTGATCCGTGTGCTGTTCAAGCAAGGGATCATGGCCAACATCAACCAGAACGTCGACGAAGAGACGGCGATCGAACTGGCGATGGAACTGGGTGTCGAACTCGACGTGGATCGTCCGGAAGACTTCGAGGACGTGCTGGCCGAGCGTTCCAAGGCGGAGATCGAAGACACGCTGCTGGAACCGCGGCCACCGATCATCACCATTCTGGGGCACGTCGATCACGGCAAAACAACGCTGGTCGATACCCTGCGACGGTCGAACGTGGTCAAGGGCGAAGCGGGGGGGATCACCCAGCACATCGCCGCCTACCAGGTCGAGCGGAATGGGCGCAAACTGACGTTTGTTGATACTCCCGGCCACGCGGCGTTCGGTGAAATGCGGGCCCGCGGTGCCAACGTGACCGACATTGTCGTGCTGGTGGTGGCGGCTGACGACGGCGTGATGCCCCAGACCATCGAGTGCATCAGCCATGCGAAAGCGGCCGGTGTGCCAATGGTGGTGGCGCTCAACAAGATCGATCTGCCCGACATCAACGAGACCCGTATTCTGCAGGAACTGGCGGCACAAAACGTCATCGTCACCGACTGGGGTGGTGAAGTCGAACTTGTGCGGATCAGCGCTCTGAAGGGAACGGGAGTCGACGATCTGCTGGAAACCCTCCTGCTGACCGCCGACATCAACGAGTTCAAGGGAGCGCCGTCACTGCCGGCCGAGGGTATCTGTCTGGAAGGTTTCCGCGACGAAGGCCGCGGTCCCATGGCCTGGCAGATCATCCGTCAGGGGACGCTGCGGGTGGGCGATGTCGTCCTGTGTGGTTCCAGCTATGGCCGCGTGCGGTCCATTTATAACGATCGCGATGAAGAACTGCAGGAAGCGGGCCCGTCGACGCCGGTGAAGATCTCCGGTCTCGACACGGTTCCCGAAGCGGGCAGTCAGTTCTATGTGATGGATGACATCGAAGCCGCCCGGGCCGGGGCGGAACAGCGGCGCGATCAGGGGCGGTCACGCTCACTGACGGGTCGCGGCGGTCCGCGGACGCTGGAGGAGATTCTGCGTTCGACTGGCAAGGGAGCGGTCAAGGAACTGCCCCTGATTCTCAAGTGCGACACGCCCGGTTCGATCGAAGCCCTGCGGGGTGAGATTCTCAAGTTCGAGCACCCGGAAGTGCGCGTGAAGATCCTGCACGAAGGGGTTGGCGGGGTCAACGAGAGTGATGTTTATCTGGCGAGTGCATCGGGGGCCATTGTGGTGGCGTTCCACGTCGTGGCCGACGATCGCGCACTGCAGGTGGCCGATCGCGAAGGTGTGCAGGTGCGGCGGTACAGCATCATTTACGAAGTGACCGACGACATCAAACGGTCGCTGGAAGGGCTGTTGACGCCCGACCGCGTGGAAGTGGGTACGGGACGCGTGATTGTGCTGCGGGTCTTCGACATTGCCCGGTTCGGCCGGATTGCTGGTTGCCGCGTCCTCAATGGTGCGGTCGATCGCAACAACCGTGTGCGGGTCATTCGCGATCAGACGGTCATCGGCTCGTACAGCATCGCCTCGCTCAAGCGGGAAAAAGACGATGCGAAAGAGGTCCGTGAAGGATTCGAGTGCGGGATTCGGCTGGACGGCTTCAATGACGTCAAGGAAGGGGATTTGCTGGAGTCCTTCCGCGTGGAAGAACAGCAGCGAAAGCTTGAGGGCTGATTGGGCAGCGGGTTGATCAAACTGAGTGCTGACAGTTGCGCCACGTTGAAGGCAGGATGCAAACACGGCCGCCGCGGTGTGGCAGGGAAAGGTGGTGACGGCTGATGAATTCGCGACGCGTGGCGAAGGCCGCCCGGGCCATCCGCGAAGCTGTCAGCTCAGCGATTCTGTTTGAGCTGAAGGATCCGCGCGTCAAGAACGTGACGGTGTTGTCGGTAGAGCCCTCGGGGGATCTGCGGCAGGCTCGCGTGCATGTCTCCGTAATGGGGGACGACAAACAGGCCCGGCTCACGATGCAGGGGCTGGCGTCTTCG
>JBGSIP010000647.1:0-9906 GCA_041742495.1 Planctomycetaceae bacterium | reverse complement strand
TCCAGTCCCAGGGAGCGGTCCCCGCTCAGCCCGCGTCGTATGGCCCCGGACCCAGCTTCAGCGATGGCAGCCCCGGACCCACGTTTGGGACATCCATTCCGAGTTCCGGTTTCGGGGCTTTCAGCCCGGCCGCACCTGCGATGGGGACCCAGGAAGCCACCACGCCGGGCGGGCCCCAAATGTGGCCTGCCTCGCCACAGACCCAGCGCTAAGCCGCCGGTCCACGGTCGCGGTTTTGTCACAGCTTCAAATGCGCCAGTGCCTCGGCAATCGGCAGGACATAGCCCAGATAGAACGGGCCGAACTGGGCATAGCCTGCCGATGCACGATCAAAACGCATGGTGTAGACGATCTCCTTGATCGATTCCGGGTTGCGACTCCACAGCGTCACGCCCCACTCCCAATCGTCAAAGCCTGTCGACGCGGTGATCACCTGCGACACTCGCCCGGCAAACTTGATGCCTGATGTCGCGTGTTCCGCCATCAAGTCGGACCGCTGACTGAACGGCAACTGGTACCAGTTGGCGTGCGGATCGCGAATCTTGTTCATAGGGTAAAAGCAGGAGACCGGGAACGGCGGAATCTCCGGGTACATCCGCTGGCGATTCATCATCGGCAGCCGTTGACGATAGGCGTTCACTTTGGCCTGGAAAGCGGGGTCGGTGCGCGGAGTCCCTTCCCGCACCAGTCGCTCGGCATACTGTTCTTCGGTCGGAACGTACTCAGACACTTCGGTAATCGACACAAACGAATACGTCGGCACGAGGGCTCGTCCCAGCGGCGTTCCGCGAATTGCCTGCACGACCGCATCGATCTTCAGCGGGTCGGGGTCCATCATCACGATCCCCAGATCGGCGCGATGCCCGCTGACGACGGAGGTCTGCAAGCGGATCGGTGCCCCCGGAGATTGCGGATCGAGAAGGGCCGTCAGTTCCCCCCGGCCCCACGCCCGCTCCTCAGGCGTCAGGCTGGCGAGCCCCACCGGGTCCACGCGGTAATAGATATGCAGGCAATGCCAGCCTTCCGTCAGACGAATGGTCGGATCAGGCAACGGTCCAGGTGCATAGGGCGAATTCACAGTCAGCCAACTCCCGGGTTCAGTCGGTCACATTCGGATTCAGGCCGGCTCAAGGACTGAGTCCCTACTGCGGCCCCAACCATCTTACGGCACCGGGGCGGCGCGAGCGAACGGAGGCTCCTCCCCCTCCCAACGACAACCGGCCGTCTAAGTCTCCCGCCACCAGATTTGGCCGCCTTCGCGCCGGCACGAACGATTTCCCTGGCCGCGAGCAAGCACGGCTTAACCGCCCGTCGCACAACCACAACCTAAAGCAATTCTGGGTGCCACTGGGCTTCGCCAGTGCCGGATGTCACGGTGGGAGAAAAAAACAAGGGCAAAGACATCGGCACCCCCAATATTGCTGTCCGGGCAACGATCAACCTTTTGTTTGCCGCCTGTCACGCGGGAACTGGCCCGACAACGAGGCCGAATTCTCGTGTTTCACGCCGTGGGTTGCTCCCTGAATCGCCGAGAACTACCTTCAACAGGCTCCGCAGGTGGTGCTTCATTCGTCGCTGATCGACGTGGTCCGCGACGTGTTCGTCTTTTGGGGAAGGATGGTCTGTATGGGGTTGTTTACCGGCAAAAAAGGGCTTGTTTTCGGCATCGCCAACGATCGCTCGATCGCCTGGGCCATCACGGAAAAACTGCACGCTGAAGGGGCCGAGATGGGCTTCACCCACCTCCCCGACAAAGACCCGCAGCGCCCCAAGGCCGAAATGCGTCTGAGAAAGCTGGTCGATCCGATTGGTGCCAAGGTGGTGCTGCCGTGCGATGTGAATGACGATGCGCACATCGACGCCGTCTTCGCCGCGGCGGCTGAGTCCATGGGGCCGCTCGATTTTGTCATTCACTCCATTGCCTACGCCCCGCTCGACGACCTTAAGGGGCCGGTCTACAACTGCAGTCGCGCCGGGTTTCTGCAGTCGATGGAAATCAGTTGCTACAGTCTTATCGCACTAGCCCGCCGCGCGCGACCAGCGCTCAAGCCGGGAGGCAGCATGCTCACGCTGACGTACCTGGGGGGCGAAACCGTCATTCCCGGCTACAACATCATGGGGGTCTGCAAGGCGGCGCTCGAAAGCGCGATGACGTACCTGGCGCACGAACTTGGCCCCGAAGGCAAACGCGTCAATGCGTTAAGCGCAGGTCCGCTCAAGACGCTGGCGTCGTCGGCTGTCGGCGAAATCGATCTGATGACCAAGCTATACGCGTCGTTTTCTCCGTTGCGGCGCAACATCACGCATGAAGAAGTTGGCAACATGGGGATGCTGCTGCTGAGCGATCTGGCCAGTGGCATCACTGGGGAATGCCTGCATGTCGACGGTGGCTTCCACATCATGGGAGCCCCACCCGTCGACGCCGAGCTGAAGTAATTGCCATCGCGCGTCGTCCGAGCGAATTCGGGACGACGCCGCAAAGTTCGGCCGCCCTCACCGCAGACACCACTTCAGGTCCGCGGTGAGGGGCGTCCCGCGGCAGGCCGCTGGCCCTCATGCCCCAGGCATCGACAGTCGGCCTGCTACTGATCCGACTGTCCGTTGTCGCACATCGTTCGCAGCTTGCTCAGCACTGCCGCGTGCTTGGCCTCCCCCACCAGATTGGTGCGTTCCAGCGGGTCGGCAGTCAGATCGAACAACTGCTCGTACACCGGCTGCTGCTCTGGATATCGGATGTACTTCCAGCCGGTGGTGCGAATGCCCTCGGTCACGGGAATCGGTGCCCGTGGCGGGTCGGTGTTGTACGTGTGCTGATAGTAGTAGTGATCGCGCCAGCCGGTTGCCTGCTGCGACACCACGGGCAACAGGCTTTGCCCCTGCATCTGCGCAGGGACTGTGACGCCCCCCAGCGCGAGCATGGTGGGGGCCAGGTCGATACTCAGCACCATCTCTTGACGATGCCCTCCCGCCATATTCGCCGGGAGGCGGGGATCATAGATGATCAGCGGCACGCGGATGGATTGTTCGTACATCAGCCACTTCCCCGAAAGTCCATGATGGCCCAGCAGGCTGCCATGGTCGGACGAGAAAATGATCACCGTGTTCTGATCGAGCCCCATTTCCTTGAGCGCGGCCACCATCTGTCCGACCGCCATGTCCAGCCGACTGACAGTGCGATAGTGCGTGCGCAGTTCGTTCTGCAGGCGATCCAGACTCAGCTTGACCCCTCCCAACCCATCCGCATTGAGCGATGCGCGCAGGAACTCCGGCAGAGCATCAAAATCGGCCTGCGTGAAACTGGGCGGCACGGGCAGTTGGGCTGTCTCATAATCGTTGGGAACGGCGGGGTCGAAGTAGTTGAACGGACCGTGCGGCTCCTTGAAGGCAATCGTCAAACAAAACGGTTGCCCAGCCGGAGTGGCCTTGAAAAACTCGATGGCGCGCTCGGTCATCACCTCGGTGAGATACCGCACCTCCCCGTTCACGGTCTGTTTGAAATCGATACTCTGCGGAAAGCCGTACCAGTCGTCAAACTTATGGGCGGGCAGGCAGAGTGTTTCGTCCGCGAACGCCGGATTGCCAATCGCATACTTCCCCATGAATCCAGTGCGGTACCCGGCTTGACGGAGCAAGGCTGGATACGTCTGGTCGAACGCGGCTTCCGTCAGTGGCGTTTTGAAATCGGGGATGCGATGGCGGAACATGTGCTGGCCGGTGAGAATCGAGGCTCGATTCGTGCAGCAGATGGCGGTCGTCACAAACGCATTGTCGAACATGATCCCCCGCTGTGCGAGCTGATCCAGATGCGGCGTGTGAATGTGCGGGTTGCCCGCCGCGCCGAGCGCTGTCTGCGCCTGATCATCGGCGAACAGAAACAAAATGTTCGGCCGCACAGGTGCCTCCGCAGCGAAGCCCTCACGATTCGCAGCCACCAAGACCAGCCCAACCATCAGCCACAGCATCCGCATTCTCGTCGGCAGCAATTCAGATTGCATCCGCTTCGTCCAGCAACGCGGCAGGTGAGTCATGAGCCATTCTCTCCAGGCAAGCAGTGAATGTCTTGATTGCATGTGACCAGTGCGCTAAGTCACCCACGGGCCAGCCAGAGGCAGCCAGCAGGGTCAGGCTGCTGCGGCCAAGCTGCACACAGCCCATTTTCACTATAAAGGACTCCGAGTCCCGCAGGCACTCTGTCGAGAGGCAAAAACAGCCTCCCATCCGCAGATTGTTCGGGTTTGCCCACGGCATCAGTTGCGTGCGAACGCAACGAGTGGCACACTCGCGGAGAGGCCCCACCATTTGCCTGTCACGTCTTTGTCGCAGGAGTGTTCGCTATGAAATCCTCGATGTCTCGACCCGCCGCCATGGCTGCCGGCTGTGCGCCGCTGTCTTCGATTTTGCTGTTGTTGGTGTTCGCCGGGTTGGCACCCGGTGGCGAAGTCATCCCCGTCTGGCCCTTGGGCGCCCCCGGCTCGGAAGCGTTCGCTCAACAGCCGGAAACCGTCAAGGAGGGCCCGGGTGTCTGCAATGTGTCCAACGTCCACAACCCTTCGCTGACGGTCTATTTGCCGACCGCAGAAAAGGCAACTGGGACCGCGATCGTCGTGGTTCCCGGCGGCGGACACAAAGTGCTCTGCCTCGGCCACGAAGGGACCGCGCTGGCAGAATGGTTTGCCGAACAGGGTATCGCGGCGTTTGTGCTCAAGTACCGACTGGCCAAGGCCGCCGACTCTCCCTACACCGTCGATGACCACGCTCTGGCAGACGTGCAAAGAGCCATTCAAATTGTCCGGCATCGCGCCAGCGAATGGCAGATTCAACCCGATCGCATCGGCGTCGTGGGATTCTCTGCTGGTGGCGAGCTCGCGGCGCTCTCCGCCATGCGGCCGCTGCCCGGCGACGCCACGGCTGCAGATCCCGTGCAGCGTCACAGCAGTCGACCCGATTACCAGGTGCTGATCTATCCCGGGCGATCGGAGCGTTTCACCGTCGCAGACGGCATGCCGCCGGTCTTCATCGGACTGGGTGACAAGGATCGCGACGATGTGACGCGCGGGATGGCGGAGCTGTATCTCAAATACAAGTCGGCCGGGATTCCTGCCGAGTTGCACATCTATGCCCATGCCGTGCATGGCTTCGGCTACCGGCAGAACGGGAGCGGTCCGGGGACCGACTGGCAGTGGCAGTTGCTCGACTGGCTCGGCCACAGCCAGTTGCTTCCCGAGTCGGCCACGGCCGCTGCGCGCCAACGGCGGACCGCAGGGCCTTGATTGCTCCCCGGGAGCGCGACGACTTACAACAACGTGAAGCTTTGGTCGTAATCGTGTTCCCCGGGGAAAATCAGTTTTGCCCCGGTCTCAAGCCCGTGCAGCATGAACGTGGGCCGTTCCTGTACGTAGCCCGTCGACGGCAGGGGATACCCCACGATGTCACGCTGAAAGTCGGCAATCGCAAACGGACTTTCGGCCCACAACGTGTTGCGGATGAAGGTGAACGACGAGTCCGGGTTTACGCGGCGCTGAAACACGACCCGGCGTCCCGGCAGCGTGCCGTACACATGCCACCCGCCGACACCGTGCCGCACCTTCTCCAGTTGGGCGCTGAACTCCTCCTGATTGAAGAGCAAGCCAAACTCGATCACTCCGAACGCACAGCGGAATTTGGGGCCCGAGATCGATTCAAACGACAACGCACGCTTCATGGCGCGTAACAAGTCGGGACCATTCCCCGTATTGCACGCCAGCACGCACAAGTGTCTCAGCCGGAGTTTGGCGAGTGTCTGCAGATTCTGGACCATCTGCGCACCAGCATCGGAATCGACTTTCAGATAGACGGGGTTGAGGTTGCGTTGCGTCCCGTTGGCGAGACCCGCCACATGATTGGCCATGAAGTTGAATTCAGACGCCGTGGGGTACACCTTGCTGGTGTACAAACCGGTTCCAATGCGCAACTGCGTGGCGGAACCGTGGGAATAAATCACCGCGCTGTCGCCCGGGCTCAACTCCATCGCCATATTGTCGACCAGTTGCAGCAGCGACATGGTCTCGATCGGCACCACCTTCACCACCCGCAACTGAGGCCGGGAGGGTGCCAGGTAGACAAACGGCACGAGCTTGAAGAACTCGGTGATCCCGGGGAAGTGCCCTTCATCGACAAATGCAACAGCGCGGTCATCTTGCACGGCGAGAATCCCTCAGCAGATTGTCGACAGGCGCCATCCAGAACGGACGGTGCAGAGCCAATGGTCAGACCATTGTCGTGAGGGGAACTCCGCAGGTTGCGGAAATTCCGCCCCGTGGAGACCGGTATTTTCTGCGTGAGAAAAAACTGAGGGGACTCTCACATGGGAGGCAACCGGCGCCAGCAGCGGAGCGAGACCGCACCGCAGCGCGAATGTCGGGCGGGGGAGCAACGGACTCGTCGAGAACCCTATAGCGCACTCGTCGCGCTCGAGTCCGCCGAGCCATCCGGAGCAAGCTCTTCCATCTTGACGGAATAGATCTCCGCCTCCGGATGAAAGGCGTACCAGGCGAACCAGTAGGAATACGCCCAGCGGACTCCGTCGCCGGACTCAGCAACCCGCAGCGAGGCTGTCTGCGGGTTGAACTCAATTACCACTCGCTGGCCATCGAGCACGTCTTCGACACGCGTCTTGTCCGCGGAAAAATCGCTGATGTGATAGGACCGCGTGGCATGTTTGGTCCACACCCCCAACACGCGAGATTTGGGCGGATACAGTGGGTTCGCGGGGCTGGCCGGAAAGACCGGTGGTGAATCGGCGGAGTTCGTTTCGAAGTCGTAGGGGTTCAACTCATACGGATAATCATAGCCTGTTTCCGCAGACATGATTCGGGTGCCTGGATGACGCTGCCGCCACTCGGCCCACGTCGTCAGTTCGCACGGCAGCGGGTCAAGAGGGACGGCCGCGCGAGGTCCGCTCACGCCGACGCACTTCAACTGCGACCACAGGCTCTCCCCCCGGTCGCCCAGGTCGTACATCAACAAGTTGCTGTTGTACAACAACCCCGGCACATGTAGAGACACTTGGCCATCAGAGGTACGCCGATCGAACACCACCACCGTGTCGGACAGCGGCGAAAACGTGACGGCAATGGGATAGCCCGCCACGGTGTCGTTGATGATTTCGTGATAGTTCAAGATCGAAATGGGATAGGCCCGCGGTTCGCCGGCAACGACCACCCCCACCACGCGCGCACTTGGCGGGCAATATGTGGCCTGGTGTGCAAACAGCAACGCCGGCTCGTTCAACGCTTCGACGGCATCCTTCGGAGCCCCGGTGGAGATAATTTCCGTCAGCGGCAACGAGATGTTCGAGACGTCAAACTCCGCGGGGATGGAAGCCACCAGTTGCTGTCGCGCGCGACGGTTTTGCGCCTGTCGCGGAGTGTCTTTCGTCCATAGCACGGCCAGCGCACCGACCACCAGAATCGTGCCGGTCACTCCCGCCAGAATGGCCAGCGAGGTCTTCTCCGAAATCCGAGAGGGCTTGGGTTCGCCTAGTCCGGGGACCCCGTAGGGGGAATAGCCACCCATGGTTCGCCGCCTCTCGCCCACGGACACCCACGGAAATAGTTCGGGATTGTTGCGATCACTCATCAGGCTCAACACCCATCCGTTTCCGGCAGCGAAAACGCTATCGCCGCCGGAGACAACATTCCAATGGCCTTTCGGGCACCGCTCGGCGGGCCCGCGATGGCAGCCGCGGCGGCAGACCTACGTTCCGTCTGCCGGTGGTTCCAGCCCAAAGTCACGAATCGACAGCAGACTGCGGAACAGCAACCCGCGCTGGGCGAACGCTGCCGCACCCCCTTCCAGCCGATCCACAATACCAACGACGGCAACCACGCTCAAACCGAACTCCAGGGCCCGGTCTACGGCCTGCAGCGCGCTCCCCCCCGTGGTGACGACATCTTCAATAATAACCGCCCGCCGACCGGCCTGAACAGGTCCTTCCACGTATCTTTTTGTCCCGTGCCCCTTCGCCTCTTTCCGGACCATGAAGCCTTCCAGCGTTCGTCCCGCTCCGGCCGGACTCCCCGCGGCGGCATGTACGAGCATCCCCCCGACAATCGGATCTGCGCCAATCGACATCCCCCCGACGCAGTCGAACTCGAGATCACTCACCAGCCCCAGCAATCCGCGCGAGACCAGCGCCAACCCCTGGCCGTGCAGGGTGATCTGCTTGCCATCCAGGTAGTACTTGGCCTTCCGGCCCGAGGCGAGGGTGAAGTCCCCAAACTTCAACGCCCGGTCGCGAAACAACTGCATCAAAGCCGCTCGATCGTCCATGGAAGTTCCGATTTATCTCGACGTGGCGTGTTGTAAGCTCTTGAATTAATTGGTGTTGTGTGGCACGTGCATGGCTGCGTCCACCGCTGGGACGGGCCACGAGCCGTGGACTCGCAGCGACCGATTCCCAGATTATCGAGAGTTTCGCCCCGTTCCGCCATTCCGTCCCCTGCGCTCGTTGAGATACTGATGCGTGAGGACAAATGTCATTCGGTCGCCGGCCGACGGAAATCAAATCGTCCCTCCAATTTTCTGAGCCGGCCTTCCCCAATTGGCCGTGCGACTCGCCCCTGAGCTCAGGGGCCCTAGCCATGCACACATCGCGAATGAGACAGCAACTGGCCGAAGAGGCTGCGCGGTTGCTCTTTCGGGGCGAATCGGCCTCGGTGTCCGATGCGACCCGCCGTGCCACCCGTCGCCTGTCCCGCAAACGCATCAGCCGGAGTGACTTGCCCGATCGACAAGAGGTGCAGGCCGCCCTCATGTCGTTTCAGGAAACCCGCGGCAGCGTCGATCGCTCCACCGCCCTGCGGCGCGTTCAGATGGCCCTGCTGAGACTGCAGTCTGCCCTGCCCGACGTTCCCCTGCACGTCGAACGCAACTCACTGACAGAGGGCTTTGCTCCCGGCCGATCGATTCCCGTTCGGGCGACGCTTCCCCTGCCCGTGGTGGAAGCCATGCTGCTGGATCGGGGCATTCCCTGCGAGCCGGTGACCGGTGCCTCTGACTTCAGCAACTGGACCTCCGGCGGCCCGGAATCTGCGAGCGATAGTTCTGCAGGCAGTGTCTCGGGATTCGACGCTGCCGGTGCTCTGACCGTGTGGCTCGATTGGGAGCTTTCTGTTCGCAACTGGAATTCGTTTGGTGCAGATATTCTCCTGGCAGACCCCTGGCAGCCCGTTGCGGAGTTCATTGCCGCCATTGACTCTGCACTCGGCCCGGCGGGGGATGGCTGGGCCCCCACCCTCGCAGAACCGACGCTGGAAGATCTGCCTTGGGATCTGCTGACCCATCTGGAGCAGTTGCGCCCTTCGCCACACAAGCATCCGGAAGGGGATCTGCTGTATCACAGCCTGCAGGTGTTTGAATTGGGGACGCAGCGGCATCCCTGCGACGTCGAGTTTCTCGCCGCGTGCCTGTTTCACGATGTGGGGTACTTGGTCAATCCCCGGCAACCCACGCTGGCCTCAGTGGACGTGCTCACGCCGGTGGCCAGCCCGCGGCTGGTTGAAATTGTGGCCCATTTGCCAGATGGCTGGCGTTACCTGCAGACAGGCCAAATGCCACGTTCGTTGCGCAAATCGGAACTGTTCGAACTGGTGGTCGACCTGGCCCGTTGTGATCGCGATGGCCGCGTCCCCGGAGAACAGGTCCGCACGTGGGAAGCCGCGGGTGTGTACCTAGCGGAGATTGCAGACGAGTGAGGAGCGTTGTTCCAACCGGCCACGCGCAGCATTCCTCACTCGCCGTGGGCGGCTTCCAGCCAACCGCGGGAGGTGAGGTGCAGCTCTCCCTGTGCTCCGAGGCTGGCTTCGGCGCAGCTTTCGCCGGTTTCCCAGATGGCGACCCGCGTCAGACGCACCGGGGAGTCGAGCA
>JBGSIP010000646.1:0-1509 GCA_041742495.1 Planctomycetaceae bacterium | reverse complement strand
CGTTCCCTGCGCAAGACCCTGAACAGCGGCAAGTATCAGGTCGTGCTCGACAGCCACTTCCCGGAAGTCATCAAGGCTTGTGCAAAAACTCCGCGCAGCGGGCAGTCCGGCACCTGGATCACCCCCGACATGCAACAGGCCTACGGCCGATTGTTCGAACTTGGCTTCGCCCATTCGGTCGAAACATGGATTGATGACCGGCTTGTGGGCGGCCTCTATGGCCTGGCCATCGGCAAGATGTTCTACGGAGAATCCATGTTTTCGCACGCCACCGACGCCTCGAAAATCGCCACGGCGCACCTTGCCCGCTTTCTCGAACAGCAGGGCTTCGGCCTGATCGACTGCCAGATGAACACCGCGCACCTGGCTTCGCTGGGCGCCCGCGAGATGGCGCGCGTCGACTTCATTTCCCGGCTGCGCGAACTGACCGCCCTGCCGCCTCTGAACGGTCGCTGGCCGGCGCATGCCGCGTCCGGATACTGGTCACAGGAAACCTGAGCATGTCACGTCCCGACGACTCCGAACTCCCGTTCTCGCTGTTGCAGTTCTACAGCACCGCGGCCTACCCGTGCAGCTACCTTCCCGGGCGGCAGGCCATTTCACAGGTAGCCACGCCGACCCATCTGATCAGCACTGAAATCTACGCCGACCTCGTGCGGCACGGATTCCGCCGTAGCGGCGTCTTCACCTACCGGCCCAACTGCGAAAACTGCCGTGCCTGCGTTCCGGTACGACTCCCCGTCGCCCGCCACCGGCCCAACAGAACCCAGCGGCGCTGCCTGAACGCCCATGGTCACCTGGTGGCCCGAGAACGCCCGCTGATGTACATCGAGGAACACTTCCAGCTCTATCAGCGCTATCAGGCCAGACGGCACAGCGGCGGCGGCATGGACGAGGACAGCAACGAGCAATACGCGCACTTCCTGCTGCAGAGTTGCGTCGATACGCGACTGATCGAATTCACTGAAAACGGCGTACTGCGCATGGTCAGCATCATCGACGCTCTTAACGACGGCCTGTCGTCTGTGTACACCTTTTACGACCCGGATGTCGCTGGCGCCAGTTACGGCACCTACAACATCCTCTGGCAGATCGCCCAGTGCGCAGCCAACGGCCTGCCCTATCTTTATCTGGGTTACTGGATTCGCGAGAGCCCGAAGATGGCCTACAAAGCCAATTTCCAGCCGGTGGAAGGCCTGATCAAAGGCGTCTGGAAGCCACTGGAAGCACCCGCATTTACCCCATGAACTCCTGCCGACTTCATCGTCAAACACTTTGGGAGGCGCTGACTTATTGATGTGTCGTCATTCCGGCGGAGGCCGGAATCCAGTAAATTCAACGCACTGGACCCCGGGCTCTGCACTTCCTTCGGCCGCCTTCGCCGGGGTGACGAATTATTCAGCGTTTCCTTAGACCCGACCAGCACTCCTCCATCCTCCTCAAGCGGCTCAACATGAAAGCACCCTGAATGTCAGTCAACCCATCCGCTCAGGAACGTTATCAGGCCGC
>JBGSIP010000645.1:0-5891 GCA_041742495.1 Planctomycetaceae bacterium | reverse complement strand
ACAGGTGCTCGGCATCTTCATTCGCAACGTCTCGCGCGAGGTCACCACTTCCACACGCATCTACCGCGCTTTCATGCGTGTACCACCCGAAAAATGGGTCCTCTTCGAACACGGCTCCGAACTCAGCACCCTGCCGCTCCTCAGAGCTTTCGGCGAACTTTCACCACCCGCCGAGAAACCATGACCGGAACAATGAGTGCCACCAGCAACGCCAGTGCCGTATTTTAGGCAGGAAGAGTCACACTGGCAGAGCCAGTGCCACTGAGACTGTTGTTGTCCTGGCATTGTTCAACAGGCTGCTCGCGAACTCCTCCGGTCAACCGGCCACCTCCGTCCGTCACTCCCCGCTCTGCCTTCGGAACACGGCGATCGTCTCTGCTCACGTGGTTCTGTCTTCAGGAAGTCACACCATGCCCGCTCAATCCATTCTCGGCTGGTCCGCACTGCTCACTCGCACAGCAGTCTGCCTTTGGGCACTCTCGCTCATGCTCGGCCTGCTCAGCCCCGACGCAGCGTTCGCCGCAGATCGACCTAATGTCGTGTTCGTCCTGACTGACGATCAGCGACATGACCTCCTCGGTATTGCCGGCCACCCCTACCTGCAAACGCCCCACATCGATCGCCTCGCCCGCGAAGGGGCCTGGTTCCGCAATGCCTTCGTCACCACCTCGCTCTGTTCGCCCAGCCGCGCCTCATTCCTCTCGGGGCTCTACGCCAGCAGTCACGGCGTCGTGAATAACTTCACCGACTACCCTCGCGATCTCCCCAGTTTTCCGCGGCAACTGCAAGCCGCCGGCTACCGCAGCGCCTATATCGGCAAGTGGCACATGGGGGAAGACGACGACAGCCCCCGCCCCGGCTTTGATCACTGGATCACTCACAAAGGGCAGGGCAACTACTACGACACAGAACTCAACATCGATGGCCAGCGCCAGACCATCCCGGGCTACTACACCACTGTCGTCACCGACCTCGCCCTCCAGTGGCTCAACCAGCAATCGGCTGACCGCCCCTTCTGCCTCATCCTCGGACACAAAGCGCCACACACCCCTTACACGGCCGAACCCGCCTACGCCCATCTTTACGACCACATCCCCATCAACTATCCCGACTCCGCCTTCCAGCTCGCCGGCAAGCCCGATTGGATCGTGCAGCGACTCGATACCTGGCACGGCATCTACGGTCCGCTCTACGGTTTTCGCGAGAAATTCCCGAACCGCCAGGCCGACAGCGTCAGCGATTTCGCCCGCTTCGTCCGGGCCTACGTCGCCACCGTCAACTCGATCGACAACAGCGTGGGCCGTCTCTACGCCGCACTGGCCAATCGCCAGTTACTGGACAACACCATCTTCGTCTTCGCCGGCGACAACGGCAGCCTGCTCGGCGAACATGGCATGACCGACAAACGCACCATGCACGAACCCAGCATTCGCATCCCCTTCATCGTGCGGTTTCCGCCCCTCATTCCCGCGGGCACGGTCGTCACCGAACAGGTCCTCAACATCGACCTCGCCCCCAGTCTCCTCGACGCCTGCCACGTCGATCCCATTCCCCACACCCACGGCCAGTCGTGGATTCCTCTGCTCCGCGATGCCACCAGCCCCTGGCGCGACGCCTGGTTCTACGAATACAACTACGAATCCCAGTTCCCCTACACACCCAATGTCCGCGGCCTGCGCACCCGCCGCTACAAGTTCGTCCGCTATCCTCATGGCGATGGACAGCCCGATCGTCACCTCGGCGAACTCTACGATCTTCACGCCGATCCCAATGAACTCCACAACCTCATTGCCCATCCACGCTACGCCAGCCTCATCCCGCAACTCTCCGCCCAACTGGACGCGCTGATTGAGGCAGCCGACGGAAAGACCTGGACCGCCATGCCCCTCGACGCCGGCATTCAGTCGCAACTCCCAGACGCCAACATCCGCTAACTGCCTGCCGGACAGCCGCCCTCCTATTCCCAGATCCACTGGCCCCACCAACCCCGCCACGGAACCTGTTCAGACAGCCTGATCACTGGTATTCTGACACCCACACGATTGTCAGAACGACCGTCTCCGGCTGTCACTCTTCCGCACGGGATCTCATCATGCGCTGGCTCTCCTGCTCCCTGTTCGCACTCTTCGTCCTGACCCTGCCGGTTTACTCCAAGGCAGAAATCGGCCTCATCTCCCCCGCGGCCGCACTCGCCCTCATTGAGAACCCCGACCCCGCCGCGCGACCGGTCGTGCTCGATACCCGCGGCGGATACAAGGACTATTTCCGCGGTCATCTCCCGACAGCCCATCACATCAACTTCGACACACTCCGCGGCACCGACCACGGCGTCCCCGTCCAATACCTCCCCGCCGATCTCACGACAGCGCTGCTCCAGCGCGCCGGCGTTGATCGTGATCGCACTCACCTCATCTATGCCACAGGCGACACACTCCCGAACGACGAAATCCTCAGCGCCAGCATGGTCGCCTATGTACTCGAACGCTATGGCGTCCAGGACATCCGCATCATCGACGGCGGCCTGCCCGCCTGGATGTCACAGGGACTCCCCGTCACCCAGGAATACTTTGGCAACCCACCGGGCCAACTCCCTGCCGCTGCGCAGCCGGAAATCGGCATCGCCATTGAGGAACTGCTTACGCTTCAGCAGCAAGCCGACGTGCTCCTTGTCGATGCCCGCCCGCAGCTTGAGTATCTCGGGCAGGATGATATCTGGCTCCGCAAAGGACACATTCCCGGCGCCATCAGCTTTCACTGGGCCCGACTCATGCAGGCGGACAACACGCACGCCTTCCTTCCGCCAAGCGACGCGCAGGCCCAACTCACGGCGGCTGGACTCACGCCAGACAAACAGATCATTGTCTACTGCGGCACCTCTCGCGAAGGCAGCCTCCTCCGCTTCTACCTCACGCACGTCGCCGGCTATCCCCGCGTGCGTCTCTACGAAGGCTCCTGGAAAGAATACGCCGCTCTCCAGCATCTCCCCGCCGAAACCACGGCTCGTTCCGGTCGCTAAGGACAGACACCCGCCGTGCTCACCAGTCTGTTGGTCCTCGCCGTCGCCTTCGTCGCCTTGACCAATGGCGCCAACGCCAACTTCAAGGGCGTGGCCTCGTTGTACGGCAGCGGCACGACCAGTCTGCGTCATGCTCTCTGGTGGGGTACCGGTACCACCTTTGCCGGTTCACTCGCAGCCGTCTTCTTTGCGCAAGGCCTGCTCAAGAACTTCAGCGGCAAGGGCATCGTTCCCGACGCACTGGTTCACTCGCCAGCCTTCATCCTCTCGGTTGCCCTCGGCGGAGCGTTGACCAGTTTTCTGGCCACCCGCTGCGGCTTCCCCGTCTCCACCACCCACGCACTCGTCGGGGCTCTCTGCGGTGCCGGATTCGCCGGCAGCGGCTCGCAGGTCAATCTCGCCGCGCTCAAACAGACCTTTGTGTATCCCCTGTTGTTCAGCCCGCTGCTGGCCGTCGTCTGCGGGGCACTCGCCTATTGGATACTGAAGCTCCTGCGTCTCGCACCCGCCCACCGCACCCGCACGCTCGACGTCTGCCATTACCTCAGTTCCGGTGCCGCCAGCTTCGCACGCGGACTCAACGACACCCCCAAGATCGCCGCGCTGCTGCTGATCGTCGCCCAGACACCGCAATGGCATTGGCTGACGATTCTCTTCGTCGCCGCCGGCATCGCGATCGGGGGACTCGTCGATGCCGACCGCGTCGCCGAAACCCTGGGCAAGAAAGTCACTGGCATGAATCCCGGCCAAGGCTTCGCCGCCAATCTGGTCACGGCCTGTCTCGTCACCACGGCCAGCCTGCACAGCCTGCCGGTCAGCACCACGCATGTCAGCGTCGGCTCACTGGCCGGCATGGGGGCCGGCACCGGCCAGCTCAATTGGCGCATGTGCGGCGAGATCCTCCTCGCCTGGATCATCACCGTCCCCTGCGGCGCGCTGTTCGCCAGCGGCATTTACTGCCTGCTGGCCATGGGGACGTGAACCAGCCAGACGATCCCGCGGCCACGGTCAAGCGCCAACCCTCTGCAAAAACGTTCCGCCGGCGCTGCAGCGTTAATTGTCAGGCCACTCTCACGGAGCCGCCTTCTCAAACAGCGGCAGATACTTCCCGTAGCCTTCCTTCTCCAGATCGGCCACCGGCACAAACCGCATCGCCGCCGAGTTCATGCAATACCGCTTCCCAGTTGGGGCCGGGCCATCATCAAACACATGCCCCAAGTGCGATTGCCCCACCTTGCTGTGGACTTCCACCCGCGGCCAGAACAACCGGTAGTCCGTCCGCGTTTCTACGTGCCCCGATTCCAGCGGTCGCGTGAACGACGGCCATCCCGTCCCCGATTCATACTTGTCCAGCGAGCTGAATAACGGCTCCCCCGTCACCACGTCCACATAAATCCCCGCCGCGTGATTGTCCCAGTACGTGTTCTTGAACGGCGGTTCCGTCCCCTCGTGTTGCGTCACGTCATACTGCAGTGCATTCAACTTGGCCTTGATCTCTGCATCCGTGGGCCGCACGTAAGTTCGCTCGGCAGGAGCAGCCCCCCCAGGCGCGGCGGCAGCCGGTGGCGTTCCGCCCGGCTTGGTTTCTGGCACACGGCCAGCAGGGTCAGTCATGGCAATCTCCATCTGGGAAACTTCATTCTTCGTTGTCGCTGCAGGCTTGCTTTCCACCACCTCTGTGGTGGCGGGGGCCTGTTTCGGTTCTGGGACCGCAGTCGTGGCAGGCCCACTGTCTTGACCAGCCGCCGGGGCACACCCGCTACCAAACACCGCAGCCCCGGTCACGGCCACCACAATCACACTCCACATCGGCACGGCACGCATACATCTACCTCGCTCTGGCTGACAGGAAACTGACACGCAAGCCGCCGCCAACATCGTGGCCGCCACAGCTTCGCCCTGACTCCGTTCCGGAACCCGCTCCAGAACCAGTCCGCCGCCCACACTCTCGCCCTGTCATTCTACGCCGTCGTCCTCACTCCGGGGAGTGCTGTCAGCTTACGCACCGGAGCAACCCGTGGTGTGTAAGCCATTTCACATTAAGCCCACGTTTCCCCCGATCCGCCAATTCACTGTCTCCCCGTCAACCATCCCCCGTCAACGATCCCTCGTCCATCGCCTCACCCGCGTGTCCCCGCTCCCATCAACGAAAACAGGGCGTCCAGTGCACCCCTGTGCGGAGTCCACCGACGCCCTGATCAAACCCTTCGCAGGGTCTTCGCCCTTCACCGGCGAGCAGCAGCCCCAGACGGCATCACGCGTGAGAACTCTCGTACGTGATCCCGAATTTCTTCATCTTCTTGTACAGCGTCGTGCGATTCAGCCCCAGCGACAACGCCGTCTCCTGCCGATTCCAGCCGTGCAATTCCAATGCATCCAGAATGATCTGCCGCTCCGGACGAGCCAATGCCGCCTTCAACGATCCCGACGTCGCCGACAGCACCGCACCGCGCTCACTTTCCAGACGCAACGCATCTGGCAGATCGGCCACGGTGATCACCTCGTTGCGGGTCAACACAATGGCCCGCTCCACCACGTTCACCAGTTCGCGCACGTTCCCCGGCCATGAGTATCGCTGCAAATGTAGCATCGCCTCATCGTCAAACCCGCGCACCCGCTTCCCCGTCTGTGCATTGATCTCGTGCAGATAGTGTTCGGCCAGCAGCGGGATATCCCCAATCCGGTCCCGCAGCGGCGGCTGTGTCAGCGTGATCACATTGATCCGGTAATACAGATCCTGGCGGAACTTGCCTTCTGCCACCAACTGTTCCAGATTCTCGTTCGTGGCCAGAATCAGCCGCAGGTCCACTTTGTGGGTCTTTGTTCCACCCACCGGCTCAAACTCGCGATCCTGCAGCACTCGCAGCAGTTTCAC
>JBGSIP010000644.1:0-2642 GCA_041742495.1 Planctomycetaceae bacterium | reverse complement strand
GGCTTCTTCCTCTCCGCCGGCGCTGGTGGCAACTGGTGGGTGTGCGCTGCCGCGCTCCTGGGGGTCGGCCTGACGGCGATGGCCAGTTCCGCGTTAAATCAGGTGATTGAACAGCGGACCGATGGCCTGATGGCCCGCACGGCCCGCCGTCCGCTCCCCAGTGGTTCGCTCGCCACTCAGGACGCTGCCTGGTTTGGCATTCTCACCGGACTGCTGGGCGTGGTTTGGCTGGCCTTCACCGTCAATCCGCTGACGGCCGCGTTGTCTCTGCTGACTCTGCTGGCTTATGTGGGACTGTATACGCCGCTCAAGCGAGTCACGTCGTTGTCCACGGCGATCGGTGCCATTCCCGGAGCCATGCCCCCCGTGCTGGGTTATGCCGCGGCGGGTCGTGGTCTGGATGTGGAGGCGCTGGCTCTGTTTGGCTTGTTGTTCTTCTGGCAGTTTCCCCACTTTCTGGCCATCGCCTGGATGTACCGTGAGCAATACGCCCAAGCCGGTTTGAAAATGCTGCCGGGAATCATCCCCGCCCGCGGAACAACGGGTCTGCTGGCGGTTGCGTATGCCTTGCTCAACCTGCCGGTGGCGCTGGCACCGTACTTTCTGGGCATGACGGGCCCCTCGTATGCCGTCATTGCCAGTCTGCTGTCGCTGGGTTACATCGGCGTGAGCCTGGCCTTTCTGTTTGACGAATCTCGCCTCACCGCCCGGCGGGTGCTGCTATATTCGCTGCTCTATCTGCCGATCCTGCTGGTCGCTCTTTCGATCAGTGGTGGCATCACGATGGCTGCCGCGCAACTCTGATACGACTGACCCCGAAACCCGTCACGATGTCCTCCGTGTCCGGGTCTCGCGACTCGGGGTGGCCGCTGATTGTGACCCTTCATCACCGCGGGATGACTCTGCCGATGGCATCGTCTGCTGTCGCTTTCTCCTGGAACTGAATTTGCCGGCCTGATGCACAATCCTCCGCTGACACACACCTCAGCCGTCCCGCAGCCTCCGAAGATGGGCCTTCCCATTCCCAATACCAAGTTGGGAACGTGGCTGTTTCTCGGCACCGAGATCATGTTTTTCACCGCCCTCATCGGTACTTACATCGTGCTGCGCCCGGGCACCGCCAACTGGCCCACCGACCCCGCGGTGACGCACATCAATGTGTATCTGGGGATGCTCAACACCTTCGTGCTGATCTGCTCCAGTTTTCTGGTGGTCAAGGCCCTCGAAGCCATGCAGCAGTCGCGGATCGGCCGGGCGCATCTGCTCCTGTGGGGCACGTTCCTCCTGGGGTGCGTGTTCCTGCTGATCAAGGGTGTTGAATACAAAGGCAAGATCGACCACGACATTCTGCCTGGCCACGTGGCGGAAACGCCGCTGCAGGCGATGCAAAAACTGGTGCGTGAAGTGACGCAGGCCAAGTGGGTCTGGCTGGACGAACTGCAGCCGGGCACCGAAATTCCGGAACGTCGCGAGCGTGACCTCAAGCAGGAACTCGACGCCGACAATGTGACCGTCGGTCGTCAGACCGCCATTCGGGCGTATCTGGCTTTGGATGGCGACCTGAGTGTGCTGCGAGATGAAATCTCGGCCAATCGCGCCACGATCTTGGGGTCTGCCGACAGTCACAGTCATGCGGAATCCGCCGCGACCACACATGCCAACGACGCACACTCCGCCGCAGATCTGGCTGCCGCTGGCCTGCCTTCGCTGCGTGAGGCCCTCACGGCTTACGGCGTGACAGGAGCGCTGGCGTGGATGCAGGCGCGTGAATCTTACGGCGCGCGACTGGTCGCCGTGCACCACCCCACCGTCATCCCCGCAGGCAATCTGTTTGCGTCGACTTATTTTCTGTTGACCGGCTTCCATGCGATCCACGTGATTGTCGGCCTGATCCTGTTTCTGGCGGTGCTCATACAGGGTCCGTGGTTGCGCACGACGTGGACAACGTATGTCGAAAACATCGGCCTGTATTGGCACTTTGTCGACCTGGTCTGGATCTTTCTGTTTCCGCTGCTCTACATCGCCTGATGAACACGCCAGCGGAAGCGCGGTGTGCTGAAGAATGCTCCCCATGCAACACGATGTGAACCCGGTCAACTCGAACTCGACGACGACCTCCCTGCACGATGGACCGGCAGCCTCTCACGGCGCGGGGCTGACTTATGGTGCCGTGTTTGCCGCCCTGTGCGTGCTGACGGTGGTGTCCGTCGCCGCCGATGCCCTGCCGCTGGGCGGGCTGGGACTACTGGTGCTTGTCGTGGCTTTGATCGTGGCGGTGCTCAAGGCGCGGCTGGTGATGCTGTACTTCATGCACCTCAAGCACGAGCGGGGCTGGAAGTACGTCATCCTCATGCCGACCGCCATGCTGGCCGCGGGTCTCCCGCTGCTGATGGCGGGAGACCTCGCGCTGCACTATTACCCGCTCGATCGCGCGTTGACCTCGGCTGGTGCGATGGGTTCGGCGGTGACCTCTGCGCCACCCGCCAACATGGCAACTCCTGCTGCCGATGCCGTTCCGCCCCAGCCGGGCGGAGCGACGCCTCCTCAGTAAAGTTGCGTTAACCTTTTTTGATGGCCTTGAGCTCTTCGAATTCTGGCCGCGACTTGTAAAAGTCGTCGAGCGGGTAGCAGCCGGAAATCAG
>JBGSIP010000643.1:0-11308 GCA_041742495.1 Planctomycetaceae bacterium | reverse complement strand
CTCTCCCCGCCTGACGGGCCATTGCCTATAATCCAGCAATCCACTGCTGGCTTCAGACCGTGCTTCCCGATTGCCTGGGGACCTGCTGGCAGGTTCCCAGGGCCCGTGAACGCACGGCGATTCGCACCCTGTGTGATTCTGGTTGCGGTGCCGCTGGTTGCTGTGTCGTGAGGTAGTGATCACTCTGGCTGTGGGGCTGCCGGTTGCGAACGCGCGATTCCGCGAGACGATCCCTCCGTTGACGAAAGGACCGCTGATGGCCACGCCGTCCACCTCTGGCGATGTCTCTGTCCCCCCGGGAGCCATTCACTCCCCGTCCCCCGGCGGATCCCATCACGGCACCGCGCCGCACGCGGGACCACCGCCGGCCGAAACGTTTGTCGAAGCGGCACTCAAACTGAGTGGCAAAAGCGAAGAGGAAGCGCGCAAGACCGGTGCCATCGATCGCGCGGATGACGAAGTGGAGGAACTGTTCGACCTGCGCTATCAGACAGTCAACAGTCCCATTCACGCCGCGGTCTGGAATCGCGAAGTGGATTTGAGCCTGTTCGATGCTCAGCCATGTCCGACGCCTGCCGGCTGTCAACAGGTGATGGACGCCTCGCTCGCGGTGGTCAAGCAGCTCAAGCGGCAAGGGGGGTTGTTGAACGCCGCGGGCAAAATCAGCGACGCCGCGTTCGAGCAACTGGGGGCTGCCGGATATTGGGGGATGCTGGTCGATCGCAAGTTTGGCGGGCAGGAGGCGCCCTTTCGCGTCTTTTCGCGATTCCTGACCCGCATGGCGACCGTCGATCCCACCGTGGCCGGGCTGGGCAGTGTGCATGGCTGCATTGGCGCCGTCGATCCGCTGCAGGCGTTTGGCACTCCCGAACAAAAGCAGCGATTTCTGCCCGATCTCGCCTCCGGACGCCGGCTCTCTGGCTTTGGCCTCACGGAACCGGGAGCAGGGTCCGACCTCACGGCCCTGCGCACCACGGCCGTGCGGGATGGCAACGACTACGTGGTGAATGGCGAAAAGCTGTTCATCACCAACGCCACGGCCGGTCGCACCGTGGGCCTGGTGTGCCAGATCGATGGTGGACCAGCGGTGCTGATTGTCGATCTGCCGCCAGCTGAGAACGACGAATTTCAACTGCGCACGTATGGACTGCATGCGCTGAAGCACTCGTTCAACAATGGGCTGGTGTTTCGCAATTTTCGGGTCCCTGCCGCCAATCGGCTGGAAGTGGCCCGTGGCGACGGCCTCACGATTGCGTATCACGGATTGAATCGGGGACGCGTGGCCCTGTGTGCCACGGCTGCAGGCACCATGCGGCTGATGTTGGCCAACATGCGGCCGTGGGCCAGTTTTCGCCGGACTTACGGTCAGGCGATTGACACGCGCGAGCTTGTCCAGCGGCGACTCGGACTGCTGGCGGGATTCATCGCCGGTGCCGACGCGCTGGTGGACTGGTGCAGTTGGCTGCTGGATGAGGGCTTCCGCGGCGAAATGGAATGCATCATCGCCAAAATCTTTGGCAGCGAGGTGCAGAAAGAGGCCGCCATTGAACTGTTTATGAAGACGCACGGCGGGCGCTCGTTCCTGCACGGACACCTGCTGGGTGACAACGTGCACGAGTTTCTCGCGCCATGCATCTATGAGGGGGAAGGGGAGATGCTGGGCATGGCGTTCCTCAAATCGCTGATCAAACAGCATGGCAAGCAGTATTACGAACCAGTTGGTCGCGCACTGAGTGCAGCCGGGATCCGACAGCCCAATCTGGCCAACCCCGCACACCTGTGGGCGCTGCGTGAGGCCGCCATTCCCTACACCAAGTGGCGGCTGGGGCAGACGTTTGTTGGCTTCTCGCGGCCGACGCTCCCCAAGCTCCCGAAGCCGCTGGACGATCACGCGGAGTTCGCAATTGATGAACTGCAGCGCAGCCGGTTTCTGGTGGACGGACTGATGCAGAAGTACCAGTTGGGTTTGGCGGACCGACAGTGCGCCATGGCCGATGCGTCGGCCCGCATTCAGGATTTCACGGTCATCCTCGTGACGGCCCTGTGGGCGGCGCGGCAGAAAGACCCGGTCTGGGCGGCCGCTGGAGATGTCCTCTGCCGGCACCTCACTCTGCGGGTCACCGGTCGGCGTCCCGATCACCAGCATTTCAAAGCATTGACCGCGCTGGGACAACAGGTCGCCGCCAACGGCCTGCCAGGCCTGTCCGACATCGACACCGACCCCATCCTGATGCCCTACGAAGCGTGAGGCACCAGCCGCCAAAGCATGTCATCTGACAGGCTCTCGTAGGGGTGCCACGGGCTCTGCCAGTACAATCTGTCGAGGGAGGTGAAGTAAACTGGCAAAGCCAGCGGCACTCAGGCTGTGTCCATGTGGCGATGTCATACGCCGAAGACTGAGATACGCACCAATTGCAATTCAGGCCTGCGAACGACACAACGGCCCCCGCTGCCGCAGGCACAAACCGCGTGCGGGGGACGTAGGCACAAACCGCCTGCGGCGGTTAGGCTTCGCCGAGGGCGAGTTTGATTTGTCGTGTGAGTTCGCTGGTTTCGCGACCTTTCCACGCAATGCGGCCATCCTTGCCGACGACCCAGAACAGCGGGATGTACTGGGCATCCAGTTGTTGCAGTGTTGAGCCTGCGCCGATGCCGATGGGCCAAGTGACTCCGTATTCACGCAGGAAGGCTTCGATGCTCGGCTGATCGCTGGCGTCTTCTCCAGTGAGGCCGACAAACACCACGTCGTCCCGCTGCTGATACTGCCGCTGCAGCGCGACCATCTGCGGAGTCTCTTCGCGACACGGTCCGCACCACGTGGCCCAGGCTTCAAGTACGACCACCTTGCCGGACAGCGCGGGGGGCTGTTCGGTATTCAACCAGCCTTCCACCTGGAGTTCTGGCGCCGGGCTCCCTTGGGCCAATCCATACGTGGGACCGTTGTCGGGCAGCATGGACATCACTGCGAGTGCCGCCAGGACCGTGGCGGCTCCGATCAGCAGCAACTTGGAGGCGGAGTCCGCATTGAATCCCGATCGCTCCGGGGCGGGGGCAGGGGCAGGCATCGGCTGGCAATCATTCCGGAGGGGAGTTCGGCGAGGTTCCGCCTTGGGAACTCAGCACTCCCAGACAGGCGGCCCGCGTGGCCGGTCCACAGGTCGCAGTCAGCGACAAATGGTCGACCGGCGGAATGCTATCACGATGTCGTTCTCGCCCCCAAGAGAGTTCCCGCCCGCAGGCAGGGAAGCATGGTGCTGGGTCAGGAGAGCCCAACCAAGTTGCCCCGCGGGTGTCGGGGAGCACGCCGCGGTGGGAGAGAGCAGTCGTGCGGCTGAACCAGCCAGGCGGAGGTTGCCGCGCCCGCGGACCCTAAAAAGAAAGTGGACGATCGGAGGTGCGGGCGCTCGCCCGAGATCTGCCCCACGCAGGCAACCTCGGCCACACCTCCGATCGTCCACTCTCCCATAGGGTTGCTGGGACAACCAGATCCGTGATGGAAGCAAAAGCAAGTGGTGTGCCAGTTGTGATTTCGTCTCGGCGGGTATTTCTTAAGTCCTTATTGGGAAGTGAGTTGCAGTTTTTTAGTTGTGTTCGGGCCAGCAGGGAATCGGCCCGCCGCACTCGGCTGGTTGCATACGGGACGGGCAGACGCTGTGTACCGCTTGGGCAGCGCTTGACGCCGGGGCCATCGCGGACCACGATCCCGCTGCGGGCATATGGACGGGGGAACGCCGTCAGATCACGACGCGAGATATCGCCCGGATTTTTGTGCGCCGGGCCGGGTCTCCGTGGCATGTGGAAACACGCTCACCGGGATGGCTGGCCGTGCCGTCCGGAGCCTGCTTTGGCACGTCACCATGGCTCGATTGGAGAGGAGCAACTGCGGACTCATGAACGAAAACACCGAACCGACCACAGCGGAACACAACCCGCAGAATCTGCCGCCGGCGACCTGGGAGAGCCTGGTGCAGTTACTTTCGACGCAGGCGATGATGGCGTTGGGACTGCTGCCCAGTCCGGGCACCGATCAGCCGCTGCGCGAACTGCCGCTGGCCCGGCACTACATCGATTTGCTGGGCGTGCTGGAAACCAAGTCGCAGGGAAATTTGACGGAGACGGAATCGAAAATGCTCGGTTCGATGCTCTACCAGTTGCGGATGGCTTACGTGGAGTTCAACAAACCGGCCGGCGGCCGCTGACCAGATCCGCGTCACTGTCAGTGAGGCAGTCAAAGTCGTGGCCGGTTTATCGCGATTGGGCAGGCCCAGTTGGAGTCACAATCACGTTGCGTCAGGCTTAGTTCGACCCACAAAACCGACACGGGGCGATCGGCAAACTCGTAGGTCAGGCTGTGCCTGACGCAAGGTCAATGTGACCTCTTACCGTGCCTGACCAGATGAGTGAGACAGACTCTCAGCCAGCCCCAAGTGCTGGGGAATAACTTGTCCGGCGGAGAAAGTGGGAACTTGTGAACGGAGAGCGGACCGCGGCGGAACTGGTGATTCTGGGATCGGGCACCAGTCATGGCGTGCCCATGCTGGGCTGCGAGTGTGATGTTTGCCAGTCGACACATCCACTCAATCAGCGGTTGCGCTCTGGTGCCCTCGTGCGGACCGGCACCGGTAACTTTCTGATCGATACGCCCCCTGAACTGCGGCTGCAACTGTTGCGCGAACGCGTCTCGCAGGTGCAGGCCGTGCTGTATACCCATTCGCACGCCGATCACATTTTTGGCCTGGATGACCTGCGCACGTTTGGGCATCGGCAGGGGGCAGACATCCCCTTGTATTGCGACGCCGGGGTGGAACAGCAGTTGCGGCAGTCGTTCGCGTATGCGTTCGACCGGCGGCTGCCCGCGACACACAGCGGTGCGTTCCCCAAGCTGAAATGTGTCCCTCTGGAGCAACTGCCGTCCACTCTGTTGGGAGTCCGCGTGCAGCCGGTTCCCGTGTTGCATGGCGCGCTGCCCATTTCCGCGTTTCGGTTGGGGGATGTTGGCTACTGCACGGACTGCAGCCACATTCCCGATTCGTCGTGGCCGTTGTGGGCCGGTGTGCGCGTGCTGGTGATTGGTGCGCTGCGGCATGAACTGCACCCCACGCACTTCAATGTGGAGCAGGCGCTGGCAGTGATCGAACGCCTGCAGCCAGAGCGGGCTTTTCTCACGCACATCTCGCATGCGCTGGATCACGTGACGACAGAAGCGGCACTCCCGCCGCACGTCCGGCTGGCCTACGACGGCCTGCGCATTCCGATCTACGCGTGACTTTCCGTCCGCAGGTCGGCGAATCATCTGGGAGGTGCGCAATCTGGGCAGTCAGGCCTAGCGGCGGAGTTTTTTCCGCCCGGCGATATTTTTTTGAGCCGATGTCCGCTCCGCGGGGGGAGTTTCGCTCAAGTGGGCAGGGGGCAGTTGACCCACTTCGCAGGAAGTCAGAACGCTCCTGCTGGACCCCCCGAATACCCCGCATGGTCACTGGCCTGGCCGAGTGACGCACCCTGGAAGGGACTGGACCGATGATTGCTCTGACCCGCACACTGATGGTTTCGATGGTGGCTGTGACTGTGAGCCTCGCTGGCGCCCCGGCGCAAGCTGGTGACGTGTACGCTCAGATTCGTCTGGGCAACGGCGGTCCGGTCATCGGCGTTGGCAATCCCGGCCCCTGGAACGGCAACGGTCCACACGGGAACCGGTGGAACGCGGGCCCGCGGGGCTCGGTTGGGCCGGTGCAGCGTGTCGGTCAGGGACGCACTTACGTGGCACCGCGCGTGCAGCCGCATCCGGTTTACGTGCAACAACCCGTAGTCGCACCGGTGGTGATCGCTCCGCAAGTGGCTCCCGTCCCTGTGCTGCCGCCAGCCACGTTGGGGATTGCCGGACAGATGACCGACACCGGTTTTCTGATCACCCGCGTCGTGGCTTACAGTGAAGCACAGCGGATTGGACTGGAACCGGGGGACGTCATCGTGCAGGCCTGCCATGAACGAATCACCTGCGAGCATCGCCTGCAGGAACTGATTCAGCAGGCTGCCGCGACGACGGGACGGTTGGAACTGGTGATTTTGGATGGCCGCTCGCCGAGTTGTCATCCTCAGTTGGTCGAGCGGGTGGCTCAGTTCCCCTGTTTGCACGACGCTCACCCTCCCGTGGTGTATCGGAACTATTGATCGCTCAAGCGTGGGGGGAGCCAGGAGGGGGGCGTGAAATCGTCACCGCCCCTTGGTGAAAACAGTGAAGGACGTTCGCTTCCTGCGAGTGGGTCAACAACGAAGGCTCTGGTCGGACCTCGGGGGTCTGATCAGGGCCTTCGGCTTTTTTGTGGGCCGGGAAATCGAGCGAGGCGACTTTCGCTTCTTGCAGAATCTGCGGTGGCGGGTGCGTAGGCTGCACTTGTCAGGCACGTTGTCTGCTGTGCCTCGCGGGCCGCCGGTCACTATCATGCGGGCCACAGTGGCCAGCCTCGGAAGTCCCCCCGCCCCCTTTTTGCATGGAAGATTTATGACGGATACCTCTGCTGCTCCCCGCCGGGCCTCTGCCGCCATGATCTGGACTGGGTATGTCATCTCTACGCTGCCGGTGCTGATGCTGGCCATGAGCGCCACGATGAAATTCCTGCAGCCCAAGGAGATGGTAGAGGGGATGGCTCAGATGGGCTGGCCGATGTCACTGGCGCTGCCGCTGGGAATTGTGGAGACGGTCTGCACGCTGTGTTACATCATTCCGCAAACAGCGGTCCTGGGGGCGATTCTGCTGACAGGCTATCTGGGGGGAGCGATCGCCACGCACGTGCGGGTGGAAGACGGCAACTTTTTCATGCCCCTGCTGATCGGAGTCGCGTTGTGGCTGGGACTCTTTCTCCGCGATCCACGCCTGCGGGCGCTGCTCCCGTGGCGAAAAATCTGACCCGCCTCGCACGCCTCTCAAACCGGCTTCGCGTTAGGTTTGCCGGGTGTCACTGCTGGCTTGTCCAGCCGTGAGAGGACCTGTAGGTCAGGCTGTGCCTGACGCGAGAGTCGAACCCGACTCGATCGTCGGACACAGCCTGAACTACAGATTGCTGAGACTTTCTCCGTGGCTCTGTGCCTCCGTGAGAACCAACAAGGAGCGAACGAGACGGGGCGCGCGAACTCTGCATTCAACGTCGGTTTACGGCGTCCTCGTGAACCGTGCCGTTCGCGACAAGACACATGATCTCACAGAGTCACGGAGGTGTGTGAGCAGCCTCGCTCACCCGAGGAAGACGGGGCTGACTCACTCAGCGACCCGATGGCGTGATGGCGTCAGGCACAGCCTGACCTACCAGATTGTCCACCGCTCTTTGTCAGCCATCGTAGGTCTCAGGGTGCCACGACTGGCTTGTCCAGCCGTGAGGGGATTTGCAAAACAGGCTGTATCGGCTGTGACCAAACTAGCGGTCACTATGACGTTCCGGCACAGCAGAGAACGGGGGACTGTTCGGGGTTGGCTTTCGCCAGTCCATTCCTCACACTGCTGGGCAAGGCAGCATTGGCACCCAACGTGACCCAGGCGATGCCTGACACATAACGATTGACAGACCAGTAGGTCAGGCTGTGCCTGACGCCACGTTCACGTGCCCACAACTCCGGCGGACGAGCCGTGTTGGACAGACCCAGAGTTTCCACAGGACATCCAGAGGCGGCCCCATGTTTGATTTGACTGCCGTACAGGCGGCGCTCGCTCAAGAGCACATCCCCGGCTGGTTGCTGTATGACTTTCGCGGGTTGAATCCACTGGCCCGGGGAGTGCTGGACATTGCTCCGGATGCGCACACGAGCCGGCGGTTCTTTTATCTCGTGCCGCAACAGGGGGAGCCGATCAAACTGTCGCACCGGATTGAGCCGGGCACGCTGAGGCACCTGCCCGGGCGCGATCTGGTGTATAGCTCGCGAGTGGAATTGCGGGCGCAGTTGGAAGTGTTGCTGCGCGGGTTGCCGCGGGTCGCGATGGAATTCGCACCCTTGGGCAACAACCCATACATCTCGCGTGTGGACGCAGGCACGGTCGATCTGGTGCGGGAACTGGGTTGCGAGGTGGTCTCCTCTGGCGATCTCATTCAGCGGTTTGAAGCGCTGCTTTCGCCCGCACAGTGGGCCTCGCATTTGCGCGCCGCGGAGGTGACCAACACAGCATTCACGGCGGCGTGGAACTTCATCCGGCAGCAGACGGCCGCCGGGGGGACGACGAACGAAACGGCTGTCCGCGAGGTGATTCTCGATCACTTCCGCCAGCATGGTCTGGCGTGGGGACATCCGCCGATTGTGGGAGTCGACCAGAATGCAGGCTCACCACATTACGAAACTGGCACGGGGGCCGACACGGACATTCGTGCCGGGCGACTGGTGCTGATCGATCTGTGGGGCCGGTTCCCCAGTGCAGAGGGAATTTACAGCGATCTCACGCGGATGGCGTTTGTGGGGGCGGACATTCCGCCGCGCATGGCGTCGGTCTTTGGGATTGTCTGCCGCGGCCGGGATGCGGCGCTAAATTGCATTCAGCAAGCGGTGGCGGCGGGGACACCGGTGGCCGGTTGGCAGCCGGATCGCGCCTGTCGACAGGTGATTGAGGCCGCCGGATTCGGCGAATGGTTTACGCACCGCACCGGGCACAGCCTGGGTGCCGAAGTCCACGGCAACGGAGCGCACCTGGATGACTTTGAGACGCGCGAGGAACGCCAGTTGCTCCCGCGTGCGTTGTTCACCATCGAACCGGGCATCTATCTGCCCGAATTCGGCTGCCGTTCGGAAATCAACGTCTATCTCGACGACCACCAGCAGGTAATCACCACCGGCGGACTCATCCAGACGGAAATCGAACGTTTGATCCCGGCATAGTCGAGCACCACTGCCATGTAGTGGTTCGTCCACCGCTCTTTGTCAGCCAGCGTAGACCCAGGGTGCCACGGCTGGCTCGTCCAGCCGTGAGGGGATTTGCAAGCCAGGCTGCGTCGAATGAGACCGGGGTATCGGTACGATGACGTTCCGGCACAGCAAGGGTTAGGGGGTGTTCGGGGTTGGCTCACGTCGGTCCCTCCGCTCACACTGCTGGGCAAGCCAGCAGTGGCACCCAACGTGACCCCGATGATGCCCGACACATAGCGATCGACGAACCTGTAGGTCAGGCTGTGCCTGACGCCATCGCGCCATCGGATCGCTGAGTGAGTCAGCCCCGTCATCCTCGGGTGAGTAAGGCTTCTCAAACTTCTCCGTGACTCTGTGGCTCCGTGAGATCAAATGTCTTGTCGCGAACGGCACGGTTCACGAGGCCGCCAGAAACCGACGTTGAATGCAGAGTTCGCGCGAGCCGTCTCGTTCGCTCCTAGTTGGTTCTCACGGAGGCACAGAGCCACGGAGAAAGTCTCAGCAATCGGTAGGTCAGGCTGTGCCGGACGCAGTTCAGCCTGCGGTGACAATCGTCGTCAGGCACAGCCTGACCTACAAGTCCCCTCACGGCTTGCCCAGCCGTGCCAACCGGATCGTCCGCCAGACCGACAAAGCCGACCTGCCCGCGGTTTCACGGCTGGGCTTCCCAACGCGGTTCCCGATGATGCAGGTGGCGGACAAAAAAGTCACACATCCGCCGCTCCGCATACGGCTGTCCCAGCGCGCCGTGATTGGTGGATGGCATCACGAGCAGTTCAAAGTCTTTGTCGGCCTTGATCAGCGCCTTGACCACCTGCATCGTGGAACCAGGGTCGACGTTGGAGTCGATCTCCCCGACCACCAACAGCAGCTTGCCTTGCAGAAGATGGGCCTGATCGACGTTGGAGTGCTCACTGTAATGCGGGCCGATGGGCCAGCCCATGTACAGTTCGTTCCACCAGATCTTGTCCACGCGGTTGTCGTGGCAGCCACAGTCGGCGACGGCAGCGGTGTAAAAATCACCGTGGGCAATGACGGCCCGCATGGCGTTCTGTCCCCCCGCTGAACCGCCATAAATGCCAACGCGCGTGAGATCCATCGCTGGCTCGACGGCACGCTGCGCGGCTTGCATCCAGAGTCGGCGATCAGGGAAACCGCCATCGCCGAGCCGACGATACGAAATGTCATGGAACGCCTTGGAGCGCTGCGAGGTCCCCATGCCATCGATCTGCACGACGATAAAACCCAACTCTGCCAGTGCCTGTTCCTTGCGGACGGCTGCAAACGTCTTGGGGACGAACGCGCCTTGTGGACCCGCGTAGATCTTTTCGATGACGGGGTATTTCTGAGCCGGATCAAACTGCGTTGGCCGATACAGCACGCCGTAGATTTTCGTCTGGCCGTCGCGGCCCGGGGCATGAAAAGGCTGCGGCATCCGCCAGCCAGTGGCCAGCAGGCGGGAGGCGTCTGCGGTTTCCAGCACGGCAATTCGCCGGCCGTCGCTGGCGCGATGCAGGGCCGTGACCGGCGGGAGATCCACCCGTGAGTAGCGGTCGAGGTAATACGCGCCGCCGGGAGCCGACGTGATGACGTGATCTCCGTTCCCCTCCGTCAAAAACACCGGCTGCCACGCGTCCCAACTCGTGCGCACCACATGCCGCTGATAAGGATCCTCGCCCGGGCGAATGCCGCCGGCTTCAAAGGTGATCTCGCGCCGGTCGGGATCAACCCAGACCACGCTTCGCACGACCCATTCCCCGTGCGTGATCTGCCGTTTGACGGTGCCGGTGTTGGTATCGATGAGATACAGGTGACACCAGCCGTCCCGTTCCGACATCCAGATCATTTCGTGTGTTTCCGGGCGGTCATAGCGAAAGACCTTGTAGGCGTAGTCGATGTAGGTGGCGGGTGTCTCTTCGACGACGGTGGAGACCGCACCGCGACTGGTACCGACCCTCACGACCCGCAGCACCTGGTGCCCGCGCTGGTTGTACAAAAACGTGAACGAGGACGAGTCCGGCTCCCACGCGATGTCTTCAATCGACCAAGGATTGCCAAACAGATCGTCAGGCTGACTCACTTTTTCCCCACTCTCGACGGAGAACAGCCGGGGCTTGCGAATGGTGATGGCGTCGCCGGGCTTGGCGTAATCCTGCGAGATCAGTTTGGGCTGCAGGCCATCCTTGGGGGCCGATTCGATGTAGTGAATGACCCGCATCTTGGCGGGCTGCTGTCGCAGGGCCACAAACCAGTTGGAATCGGGCGACCAGTAGCCGGTGGGCTCATAGAAAGCGTCTGCCGTGCCATCATCGGACCAGACCAGTTCTTCTCCGGTTTGGCGATCTTGCAGCACCAGATTGAAATCGCGCGCCGCGACCGTGTAGCGTCCGTCCGGCGATTCTGCCGAGCGTTTGGTGCGCGGGATGCC
>JBGSIP010000642.1:0-3515 GCA_041742495.1 Planctomycetaceae bacterium | reverse complement strand
GTGAAGCCTGCCATCGAAGTGCGGTCGAAGCGGGTCGGTGGTGCCACGTACCAGGTGCCGACCCACGTGAATTCGCGTCGTCAGCAGACTCTGGCCATTCGCTGGGTGTTGGCTGCCGTGCGTGCCAAGAAGGGCCGTCCGACGGCTCAGAGTCTGGCAGAAGAACTGCTCGCTGCTTACCGGCGCGAAGGTGCGGCGATGGCCACCCGCGAGCAGGTCCACCGTATGGCCGACGCCAACAAGGCCTTCTCTCACTTTGCGTGGTAGTCATCTCTCGCTCATCACACACGGCATCGACTTCCGATGCCGTGTTTTTTTTTGCCCCGAGTTTGCCCCGAGCTTTCTCGAGGGCACCGGCAGACAGGCGCCCTCCATGTCCACTCCCATTGCTCAGCTTCGCAACATTGGCATCGTGGCGCATATCGATGCCGGGAAGACAACCACGACAGAGCGAATTCTGTTCTACACCGGGGCATCGCACCGGATGGGGAACGTGGACGATGGCAACACGACCACCGATTTTGACCCCGAAGAAGCCCAGCGGGGAATCACCATTTATTCCGCTGCGGTGACCTGCTTTTGGCGCGACTTTCAGATCAACATCATCGACACGCCGGGTCACGTCGACTTCACCGCCGAGGTTGAGCGCAGCCTGCGCGTGCTCGATGGTGCGGTTGTGATTTTCTCCGCCGTCGAAGGGGTCGAGGCGCAGAGTGAAACTGTGTGGCGGCAGGCAGACCGCTATCGCGTACCGCGGGTCTGCTTCATCAACAAGATGGACCGGATGGGCGCGAGTTTTGAGCGGACACTGGGGCAGATTCGTCAGCGATTGCATGCGAATCCGGTCCCCGTCACCGTGCCCGTCGGCGAAAGCTCGATTGGCGACCACCCGTTTGTGGGTGTGGTTGATCTGCTGAGCATGGAAATGCTGACGTTCTCTGCCAGCGACATGGGGCAAAACATTCAGCGGGGGCCAATTCCGGCGAGCTTTCAGGATGAGGCGGACGACTGGCGAACACAGTTGGTGGAGGCTGCCGCCGACCATGACGAAGCCCTGATGACTGCGTATCTGGAAGGGGCCGAGATCCCGCGCGACACCCTGCTGGCCGCGTTGCGAAAAGGAGTTTTGGCACAGGCCATTCAGCCAATCTTCGCGGGATCGTCGCTGAGCTTTGTGGGCGTGCAGCCGGTGATTGATGCGGTGTGCGATCTACTGCCCAGTCCGCTGGATCGCCCTCCGGTCGAGGGGATCAATCCCGACCCCAAGCGTGGCGGTCCCGTCTCTCGCAAGCCAGAACCGTCAGAGCCGCTGACGGCGTTGATTTTCAAAATTGTGGCCGACCAGCACGCCGACTTTTATTTCGCCCGGGTGTATGCCGGGGTGCTCAAAAGCGGTACGCGGGTCTTGAATCCACGCACGGGCAAGAAGGAGCTGATCAGCCAGTTGTGGCGCGTGCAGGCAGACTCGCGCGAGCACGTCGAGCAGGACGAGTGCCGCACCGGGGACATCGTCGGGATCATTGGCCCCAAAGACTCCGTGACTGGCGACACACTGTGTGAGCAGCAGCACCCGATCGTGCTGGAAACGATTCAGTTTCCCGAGACCGTCATTTCGATGGCGGTCGAGCCGGAGACCAATGCCGATCGCAAGAAACTGGCTGAAGTTTTGCAGCGGCTGTCGCGGCAGGATCCGACATTTCGGGCACAAATCAGCGAAGAGACGGGGCAGACCATCATCAGTGGGATGGGGGAACTGCATTTGGAAATTTTGAAAAACAGGATCGCACGTGACTTTCACTTGAACGTGCGGGTCCACAAGCCGCGTGTGAGCTATCGTGAAACACTGGCGGCTCCCGTAGAGGTCACGGGGGAATTCAGCCGGGTTCTGGAGGGGAAGCCGCAGTTCGCAGCCATCACGATTCGCGTGGAGCCGCAGGACACGACAGAAGCCATGCAGTTTTTGGATCGCACGAAGCCCGACGACCTGCCTCCGGCACTGCGAAAAGTGCTGCTGGAGTCGCTGCGGGGGGCCTCTGAAGGGGGTGGGCGCGTCGGCTATCCGCTGATGAAGCTGCGGTTCACCGTGCTCAAGGTCGGATTCCGGGAAGGAGAAACAACCGAAATGGCGGTCCAGGCCGCGGTCTCGGACGCCGTGCAGCAAGCTCTGAACTCCGGCAGCACAATCCTGCTGGAGCCGATTATGAAGCTGGAGGTCGTGACGCCCGACGAATTCCTCGGAAATATCCAGGGGGACCTGCAGGCACGGCACGCGAGCATTTTCGGGCAGGACAAGCGGGGGCACCTGACTGCACTGGAAGCCGAAGCCCCCCTGGCCCGCATGTTTGGCTATTCCACCCAGGTTCGCAGTCTGTCCCAGGGGCGGGCGACCTATTCCATGGAGCCTTTGAAGTATGCTCCGGCCCCCCGGGGGGTGCTGGAAGAAATGTTGGGATAATTCCGGGCAGATGACGGTATGCATTTCGTTGACAGCCGGGAAGTGTCCCGCTAACATCCTCGATCTTCCGCCCCCAGCCTCAGTGACCGGGGGCGTTGGTTTCCTATTGCTGATGGATTCGACAGGCAAACTCGCAGTCACTGGCGAAATTGGCGGCTTGGTGAGTCTGGCTTAAGGGGTGTGGTCGTGGCTGGCGGTGGACAGAAGATTCGAATTCGAATGGAAGCCTACGACCATTCCGTCCTGGACCAGTCGGCCACGGACATTGTCGACACGGCGAAGCGGACGGGTGCTTTGGTACACGGTCCGATTCCGCTGCCGACGCGTATCGAGCGGTACACGGTGTTGCGTGGTCCGCACATTGACAAGAAGTCTCGCGAGCAGTTCGAAATTCGGACTCACAAACGCGTGATCGATATTATCGAACCGACGGGCAAGACCATCGACGCTTTGAACAAGCTGTCGCTGCCAGCCGGGGTGGATATCAAGATTAAGGCCAACGCCTAGGTTCCCTGCCGGGGGCCGTGGTGATGCCAGTGGTCGATTGGCATCGCCGGATTTTGCGTTGAGTCAGTCGCGGCTGACGTGAATCTCGCGATAAACGTTGGCTGGCGTCTCCCGCGTGAATCGCAGCATCCTTGTTGTTCGTTGTCAGCCGAGAGTGCGTGGCGAACGCAGGCTGGCGATGGATGCAGGATCTGGCTTCCGCGATCATGAGGGACTTGCAGCGGTCGCGTCGCAACAGCGAGACGGGCCAGTTGGGTGCGGCGGGTGCAGCGGGTCTTTGAAAATCAGCAGGTCGTTTGAGGGCAGGGTGTCTCATGGCGGTTGGAATCCTTGGTCGCAAAGTCGGCATGACCCAGGTGTATGTGGGTGATGGCGATGTCGTGCCCGTGACGGTCCTGGAACTGGGCCCGTGTCCGGTCCTGCAGTTGCGGTCAATGGATCGCGATGGCTACGAAGCCGTGCAGATTGGCTATGGCGACATGCCCCGCCGCGTGGCCAACCGCGCCGTCCGCGGTCATGTGGCCGAGTTGAGCAGCAAGCGTCGCAAGTCGGC
>JBGSIP010000641.1:0-9266 GCA_041742495.1 Planctomycetaceae bacterium | reverse complement strand
TTGACCGCCCCCGCCGTGCATGCCCAGCAGGGTCCATCATCTGACCCGGTCCGACCCGGCGCAGTACCGGCGAACAATGGGCCGGTGCTTGGCACAGCGCCAGGCACAGCGACGCCGCCAGCGGAGGCGTCTCCCAGTGGATCGCCCGCCGCTGCAGGGACGCCGACGGAAACTCCGCCCGTCGCTCCCACTGAGCCTACACCCGGGCAGGTCGATACCTCGCCGCCCGATGTGAAGTCGTTCCTGGAGCGGGTGCGAACAGAGAAGACCCGCGTCGAAGCGGCAGCCGAACTCGATGCCGCCGTGAAAGAAGCGACGCTCGCTCGCCTGACATCCGCCGAGGGGATCCTGGAATCGGCTCAGAAGGCACTGGAAACCGCCGACGCCGATAACCAGCGGGCTTCTTCCGCCGCCGATCGCACGCGCGAAATGCGAGAACGCGCCGCTGCCGTGCGTGATGAGATCACCACCCAGCCGATTCCTTCGGCACTGAACGAGCTGGAAGCAGAAGTGGTCCGGCAAAAGCTGGCCCTCAACAACGCGCAAGCCAACGAGTCGTCCCTCAAGACGCGCGTCGGCACGCGTGCCGCCGAATTGCAAACCAATCGCGACTTGCTCACCGCCATTCCGCAACGCATGGAGAAGCTGACTCAGCAACTCGCCGACATCCCCACGACCGATCCTCCCGAACTCGTCAACGCACGGCAACTGGAACTCAACGCGCAGCTATTGCTGACCCGCGCAGATCGCCTGCGTCTCGAAGCCGACCTGCTCAAAGCCAAGGCCTATGAATCGGTCGGACTGCGAACCGCGGAGTTGGACCTGCTGGTAGCGCAAATCAGCGCGCTGAAGGAACACGTGCAGCGGCTGGAAAACGAACTGCAGTCACTGAAGCTGGCGCAGGCGGAGATGGACAAGCGGGCCGCTCAGCAAAAGTCAGCCGACGCGGCAGCCTCCGACGCCACCGCAGAACTGATCGCCTTTCTCGAGCAGAACACCGAGTTGGCGCGGCTTAAGGAGGTGCTGGTCACGTCCGAAAGACCTCTGTATGAAGAGCTGGCGACCACGCGAGAACTGGTGGACGATGTGACCCAGCGGTTCGCGAGTACGCGCGCGAAGGTGGCCAAGGTGGGACCGACGTACGCCATCGGCGCGCTGTTGCGGCGGGAGAAAGCCCGGTTCGCCAGCGAGATTTCGCGCATTGAAAAGCCGCTGGACATTCAGAATCAGACAGAGGAACTGCACTTTGAACTGGTGAAGTACGAAGAATTGCGGGCCGAACTGGCGGTCCCCAGTCGCGTGGCCGCAGAACTCTCTGGAGAACCGCCGCCACAGAATGGCGATGCGCCTTCACAGGCTTTCAAAGACGCACTGGCCGCGGTGACCGGGCGACAGGAAATCCTCGATGGCTTCTTGGGCACGCTGCATGAACAGCTCGACAAGATGATCGAGCTGGCGGAAGCCCGGTCGCAACTGGAAGAGGTGCGCGCAAGTTATGAGTCGTTCATCAATCAGCGCGTGTTCTGGATTCGCAGTTCGCGGCCGTTGTGGACCGTGGAAGGCCTCCGCGGCATGGAATGGCAGGCCGCCGATATGGCGAATTGGCAGCAGCAGTTCCTTCAGGTCTGGCACGATGTGCAGGAAGACAAGTGGACGCTGCTGGCCACCGTGGGGTTGATCGTCGGTCTGGTGTTCATGCGCGGCCGGTTTCGCAAGGAACTGAATCAAATCGGTCGGGCCGCGACGCGGCGAAATTTCCGCGAGTTCTTCCCCACTGTCCGGGCGGCGTTTTTGACCTTGTTACTGGCCAGCCCGTGGGCGTCACTGTTGGCCATGGCCAGTTATCGCATCGATCGTGTGACTCAGGATGAAGCCACGCGGGCGCTGGCCGCGGGCATGCTGGCGGCCGCCGGATTCCTGCTGGTGACCGACCTGGTGCGTCAGGTCTGCCGGCCGCATGGGTTGGGAGAATGTCACTTTGGCTGGAATCCCAAGACACTGGCGAGTCTGAGAGGTCGGTTTGGCTGGTTCGCCCTGCTGGGACTGCCGCTGTGGTTTGTCATCGAAGCCTCGCACGTCGTCGATCGCGATCAGGACACCAGTGCGGTGGAGCGATTGGCCACTTTGTTGTGGCTGCTGTTGTTGTCTTATCTGGGCTGGAGTCTGCTGAAAGGCCCCACAGCCATCTTGCACGACGTTTTTGTGCGCAGCCGGGGGAGTTGGTGGGCACGCCTGCGTTGGTTCTGGACCACGGCCGCCGTCGCCACGCCGCTCTTGCTGGGAGGAATGTCACTAGCCGGCTACCAGTACACGGCCCGGCAGTTGATGACCCGCCTGTCGTATACCCTCACGCTCGGCCTGGCATTGCTGGGCGTGCAGGCCTTACTGGTCCGTTGGATTCTCATCCAGCGCCGTTCTCTGGCCCTCGCCCGCCTCAAAGAGAAACGCGACGTCTCGACCATCTCGGAAGCCGGTGGCAATACGGCTGATGAACAGGATCTGGGCAGCCTGTCCCGGCAGACCCAGCAGTTGATGCATGCCGCGTTGTGGGCTTCCTTTCTCGTGATGGGCTGGTCCTTGTGGATCGATGTCGTTCCCGCTCTGCGCCAACTCGACCAGGTCGATGTCCCTGGTTTTGTGGCCCGCCAGACAGGCGCTCCTGCGGCGGCAGCGGCCACCACGTCGACGGGCACGCCAACCGCACCCGCGATTCCCGCTGCCGCAACCACGACGTCAGCCGACTCCACTTCGGCCGCTCCTCTGCTGACTCTGGAATCGCCCGTGCGGCTGACCGTGGGGAGCATTCTGGCAGCCCTGTTGATTGGATTCATCACGGTCGTGGTAGCTCGCAATGGACCGGCCCTGCTGGAAATTTCTGTGCTGCAGCAGTTGGAACTCGAACAATCGATCCGCTACGCCGTGACGCGCATTGTCAGTTACCTCATCACCCTGGTGGGCATCGTGCTCGCCTTCCAGACGCTGGGCGTCAGTTGGTCGCAGGTGCAATGGCTGGCGACCGCGTTGACGTTTGGGCTGGCATTCGGCTTGCAGGAGATCTTTGCGAACTTTGTTGCGGGGCTCATCCTGTTGTTTGAGCGCCCCATTCGTGTCGGAGACGTGGTGACCGTGGATGGCACCACGGGTCAGGTGTCGCGAATTCGCATTCGAGCCACCACCATTACTGACTGGGATCGCAAGGAGTTTGTGATTCCCAACCGGGATTTCATCACCGGTCGCGTGCTCAACTGGACCCTCACCGACACCGTCAATCGCGTGGTCATCGAAGTTGGCATCGCCTATGGCTCGGACGTCGAGGCCGCTGTGAGCCTCATGCTGCGCATCGTGCGGGAAGAAGCCACCGTGCTGCAAGATCCGCTCCCCACGTGTGTGCTGGACAAGTTCGGCGACAGTGCACTCAACCTCACGTTGCGATTCTTCCTCGCAGATCTTTCCGATCGGCTGAACGTCGTGCATCTGATCCACTCGCGAATTCACCGGGAGTTCCTGGCGGCGGGAATTGAAATCCCGTTCCCGCAACGCGACTTGCACGTGCGCTCGGTGAAGGGCTGGCCGCCGGTGTCGGGAGCTTCCGTCGCAGGACCAAGCTCGCCGGGCGAGACGATTATGTCGGCAGCCCCGCCCGCTGCGCCGTCCCCGGGGTCCAGTTCCTGAACAACCCGGCCCTCCGCAGCGAACAGGGTGCAGCCACAGCGAAAATCCGTTGACTTTTCTTTCCTCACCACGGTGCGTGGACCGGACTTCGCCTATCATTTCCTGCCAGTGAAATCAGCGGGCCAGGGTGGGATATGCGTCACGGTTCACAACTCGATCCGCCGAACCGCTTTGATCGTCAACAGGTCGTGCGCGACTACGATCACGTGGAGTGGGACGAAGATTATCTCCAGGCGCTCGCCGATCGTCGAATCGAGTACCTGTCGGACACCTCCCGCAGTCTGGTGTCCGAAAACAATTCCCCCGACATTCCATTCCGCTACAGCGTGAACCCCTACCGTGGCTGCATTCATGGCTGCAGCTACTGCTATGCGCGCAACACGCACGAGTATCTGGGGCTCAATGCCGGTCTCGATTTTGAAACGCGCATCTTCGTCAAACATGACGCTCCGGCCCTGCTGCGCGAATTCCTCTCGCGGGACGGTTGGCGGCCGGAGGGGATTACTTTTTCCGGCGTGACCGACTGTTATCAACCGGCGGAACGCCGGTTTCGCCTGACGCGGCAGTGTCTGGAACTGGCCAACGAATGCAGCCAGCCGGTCAGCATCATCACCAAGAACGCACTGGTGGTGCGCGATCTCGATCTGCTCGCCAACATGGCCACGCGGCAACTGGTCCACGTGGCGGTGTCGATCAACTCGCTGGACGCTGAACTCGCACGGGTGATGGAGCCGCGCACCAGCATTCCGGCGGCGCGTCTGCGGGCGGTCGAATCGCTGTCGGCCGCAGGGGTCCCGGTGCGGGTCATGATCGCACCGCTCATTCCTGGCTTGAACGATCACGAAGTGCCTCAGGTCATGCAGGCCGTGCGACAAGCGGGGGCACTGGATGTGGGCTACAACTTGTTGCGGCTGCCGCTGACCGTAGAACCTGTTTTTCTGGAATGGCTCACGCGCACTCAGCCTCTGAAGGCCGAAAAAGTGCGCGGCCTCATTCAACAGAAACGCGACGGCAAACTGAACGATGCGACGTTCGGCCAACGGATGAAGGGGACCGGCCCGGTCGCAGCACAAATTCAGTCTCTGTTTCAGGTCTTTCGCCGCAAACATGGCTTTCCTGGCCTGCCTCCGGTGGACGCCTCCCGTTTTGTGCCACCCCGCCCCATCCGCGGCCAGTTGCGGCTGTTCTGAGCCGTCAACTCGACGGATCTCACGAGCAGACGGAAGGCGGGCGCTGCGGCGCGCGGCCAGCAATCTGCATGGACACGGCGGCCGGTCGTTTGACGCGCCGCGGCCTCACAGTCAGACTGCTGAGGACCACTGATGGGTGCTGCTGTCAGCCCTCGATTGGCCCACTCACGCCCGATGTTGTGGTCGCCTCACCTTCGGCAAAAACACCTGCCTTCGCGTTGCTCCCTCCCTTGAGTCAAGGTTCGCTATGAACAGGTCCGTGCTGTGCGCTGCGGCGTGCTTTCTCCTGACGAGTTTCGGTGCCGGCACCACGCAGGCAGAAAATTGGCCCGCCTGGCGCGGCGCGCACTATGACAGCATCAGCCGCGAAGCGGCCCCGGTTCCCACGATGTGGACCGCTGGCCAGAACGTGGCTTGGAAGCTGCCGCTGCCCGGCTCGGCAGGCGCAACACCCGTTGTGTGGGGCGACGACATCTTTCTGACCTCAGCAGACGAACTGGACCTTGTTCTGGTCTGCGTGAGCACCGCCGGGCAGGAGCGCTGGCGGCGGCTGGTCGACACTGGCAATTCGCTGGCACGGGGTGACGAGGGGAATTCTGCCAGCCCTTCTCCCGTCACCGATGGTCATCACGTGTGGGTCACGATGGGGACCGGCGTGATGGCGGCTTTCGACTTCGATGGTAACCAGGTTTGGAAACAGAATCTCCAGGAGCAGGTCGGCACGTTCGACATCCAGTTTGGCTACTCCTCGACCCCCGTGCTGGACGGGGATCGACTCTTTGTGCAAGTCATGTCCGGCGACATGAAGAAGGGTGTCGAGGATGCCGTCGGCAAACTGCTGTGCCTGAACAAGACCGATGGCAAGGTGATCTGGTCGGTCGACCGGCACATGGAAGGTGGCTACGAGGCCAAGCACGCATACTGCTCTCCCATGCTGTATCGCGACCAAACGACCGAGATAATCATCGTGCATGGCGGCGACTGCACCACAGCCCATTCCCTGGACGATGGTCACGAAATCTGGCGATGTGCCGGTATGAATCCGACCGGTGACAAGTTCTGGCGATTTGTCGCCTCTCCGACAGCCGCCGAAGGGGTCGTTGTGATTCCCACCTGCAAAAAGGGCGTTGTGCTGGCCGTGGAGGCCAATGGCACGGGCGACCTCACCGACAAGAAACTGTGGGTGGACGAAAAAACGACGGACGTCCCGTCTCCATTGATCAAGGACGGCCTGGTCTATATCTGCATGCAGAACGGCACGCTGTATTGCCTCGATCTGAAGACCGGCAAGGAAGTTTATTCGCAGCAGCGACTTTTCAGCGATCGCTACCGTGCCTCGCCGTTGTACGTGGACGGCAAGATTCTGCTGGCGTCGCGCAAGGGAGTCGTCTCCGTCGTGAAAGCGGGACCCGCGTTCGAACTGCTCGCCGAGAACGACATGGGGGAAGCGATTTCTTCTTCGCCCGTCTTTGCGAATGGCGTGCTTTACATTCGCACGTTCGACCACCTGTGGGCGATTCGTTCGCCGACCGCACCCTGAGTGCCCGCCGCCTGACAAATCATGGCGACCTCATGTGGTCATGATCGACTCAATCCGCGGCCGGGGAATCGGTGGGGGGCAGCGCCTTCGCCGTCTCACTTTCGGCAGCAGCCGCTGCGGCGTCTTTGCGCAGCCGTGCTCGTTGGTCGAGAAATGACTGCAGTATGAGCTGCGCAGCCAGTTGATCCAGATACTGCTTGCGCTTGCGCGACGGGACACCTGCTTCGATCAAATAGTCCATCGCCGTCGACGTGGTGCAGCGCTCGTCCCAATACGCAATCGGCAGCGGAACCCGGGTCGCCAGCCATTGTCCAAAGTTCTGCGCCTCGACTGACTTCGCGCTCTCATGGCCGGCAAAATGCAGCGGCAGGCCAATCACAATGCCGCGCACACGGTATTCGGTACACAGCGTGGCAAAGTGCTGTCCATCCAATTCCAAACTGCGCCGATTGTAGTTCTCGACCGGCGTGGCCATGTTCTGTTCCCACGTCGACGCCGCGATTCCGATGCGGCGTGTGCCGTAATCGATGCCCAGCAGCACACCCTCGGTGGGAATGTCGTTAGAGATAGCGTTCATCTCCACGCGCCTTCAGAGCCTGCACCATCTGGCGGATTCCTTCGTCATCCCCTTTGCGGGCGACAAAGGTCACATCGGCGGTGCGCACAATGATCAGGTCGCTAACTCCCAGTGTGGCAATGAGATGATCGTCGGCGGGACCGCGAATGATGCAGCCCTTCGTGTCGATCCCCAGATGCCGCCCGTGAATGGTGTTGCCGTCGGCATCCGGCGGTGTGAGACGCTCCACAGCCAGCCAGCTCCCCACGTCGTCCCACTGGAACGGGGCTTCAATCACGCAACGATGCCGGTCGTGTTCCAGCACGGCGTAGTCGATCGAAATCGACTTCATCGCCGGAAACTGCTGCTGCAGCGTTTGAGCGGCGGCGGCAGTCCCCCATGCCGCAGCGACGGTCTGCAACTGGCTATGCATGTCTGGCTCACACTGGGCCAGTGCCTGCAGCAATCGATCGGCCCGCCACAGAAAGATTCCGCAGTTCCAATAGAAGCGACCAGCGGCGACATACTCCGCAGCCGTTGATGCATCTGGTTTCTCACGAAATGCCGTGACGTCGTAAGCTCCCGGCACACCAGCCAGCGGGGCGCCCCGTTCGATGTAGCCATATCCCGTGGCGGGCCAGTCGGGCTTGACGCCAAACAGGCACAACTGCCGCGGATCGGCCTGCAAGACCGCCAGTCCACACTCGACAGCGGCCTGAAACTGCTCGGGGGAGGTGATGACGTGATCGGCGGGCATCACCAGCATCGTCGCGTCGGGGTCCGCCTGCAGCAGGGCAATTGCGGCCAGCCCCAGACAAGGAGCGGTGTTGCGCGCACACGGCTCGATCAGAATCTGTTCTGGGGGAACCTCCGGCAGTTGCACGGACGTCTCGCCCTGTTGAACGGCATTGGTGACCACCCACCGACGGCGAGCGGGAATCCAGTCCGCGCAGCGATCAAACGTCGATTGAATCATCGAACGATCGCCGGCGAGCGTGAGCAACTGCTTCGGCCGGCGAACCCGGCTTTGTGGCCAGAAACGCGTTCCACTCCCCCCCGCCATCACCACGGCGTGCAGCACCTGTGCCCCCTTTTTTGATGTGTGAAATCGCCAGCCAAGTGCCCCGCGCGGTGTACGAACTTGTCGTCTGCCACTTGCGACGAATCGCGCTAGTCGAGTGTCGTCGCTGGCGTCAGGTCCGCGGCGGACAGGTAGACCGGTTGTGAAAAATCGAGATCCGACGGAAGCGTGCGGGTGACAAATTGTTCCACATCCACGGCGAACGTCGGCGAGATCTCCACGATGGCCTCATCGGGCGTCACCACATTCGCGGCCTGCAGCCATTCGCGATGCAGACGCACCATGGCCGCCTTGGCAGTCGCCGGGCTGTCGTCGCCCTGGGCGGCTTTGACAGGGTTGAATTCGCGCGGGCGATCGGCTTCGACCACGATGGACGTCTTGGCCACCGGCAGGGAGTCGAACACAAAGCGTTCAAACTTCATCCCGTTGGGGGCCGTCGGTTCGATGAGATGGCCGTTCTCGTTGATGTAAGGAATCTTCTTGCGAGCCAGATGGAACGGCAGTTGCGCCGCCCCTTCCGTCAACTTGGTCAGAAACGCCAGATCGAAGACATGGATGGCCATGTTGCCCGCCCACAACCTCAGCGAGCCATCCGCTTCAGTGGCCGCGGCAATCTCCGGCGGCAGGTCGCTGTATTCCACGACTTCCGTATGTCCATCGACCTCGCCCACCACGCCCATGCGTTCTTGCGCATCTCGTTTGCGCGCCACTTTGGTGGTGACGTCGGCATCAAACTGGGCGTGCCAGCCAATCAGTGCAGGATCGCACAGGTGAGCGGTCGGATTGTCGACCTGATGGTAATACAGATGCTCAATGCCCGCCGCGGCGAGAGTCGAGAGCAACCCGGCCCGTGCCAGCGCCGCCACCAGTCCGCCATGCCCGTCCGGACTGAGGGCGATCTGTCCTTTGTCCGCCAGCAACACATCGCCCGATTCCAGATCCACGCTGGGCATCGTCCCTTGTTTGAACAGATGCACGGCGTGGCGGGGGTATCCAAAGTAGTTGTGCTCCGCGAGGTAGCTCGCGGTTTCGTCAAACGTGGCGTCGCTGAGCATGATCAGGTACGGAATGACGTGTCCCGCCTGTTGCGCGCGAGCCGCCAGTTGCTCGAAGAAAATCTGGTAGAGTGTGGCGCCGGAGACCGGGCCGACGGGAAACATCCCTTTGGCGTGATCGAAGCCCAGTCGCGTACCCTGTCCGCCGGCGACGAGAATGGCGGCGACTTTG
>JBGSIP010000640.1:0-1606 GCA_041742495.1 Planctomycetaceae bacterium | reverse complement strand
TGTCGAAAGCAAACTGCGTTACCGCGCCAAATGTCTCGAGCGCAGCACCTCCCTTGAAAAGAACACCGCCGCGTGCCGCAGCCGACAACGCCGAAAGTATAGCGGCCGGCACGCTGATGACGATGGCGCATGGGCTCGCCGCGACGAGGATCACCGCTGCCCGGTAGAGCGCATCCTCCCATTCGCGGCCGAGCCACAACAACGTGGCCAGGATCAAGGCAGAGCCGGTGAGAACGGCGACAGTATATCTCTGGCCAAACCACGCACTGAAGCGCTCCGATGGAGCACGGGCGGCATGGGCCTCCGTGACCAGCCGGATCATGCGCGCCACGGTGCTGTCGCTCGCTGTGGCGGTGACGCGCATCTCAAGGACAGAACTATGGTTGACCGTGGCCTCGAACACTTTCGCACCTGGAGCCTTGCGGACAGGCATCGACTCTCCTGTCACCGTCGACTCATCCAGATGCCCGTCCCCATTGAGGATGACGCCGTCGACAGGGATCTGCGCGCCTGGACGCACCACCAAAACGTCGCCGACGGCGAGCTGCGGGATATCAACTTCCTCGATCTCTCCGGCAGCGGTTTTCCGTAGCGCGGTCTCAGGTCTAAGCGCCATGAGCGCCTCGACCTCACGCCGCGCACGCCCCATGGCGAGAGTTTCGAGTGTCGTGGAAAGGCTGAACAGGAACAGCAGCACTGCGCCTTCGGCCGGAGCCCCCACCGCGGCCGCAGCCAGTGCCGCGATGATCATTAATAGATCGATATCGATCGTGCGCTCGCGCAAGAGCTCAGCCACAGCGCGCCCGCCCGCCGGAAGCCCGCCAGCGACAAAGACAAGCCCGAACCCGAACGCCCGAAGCGAATCCGCCCCGATCAGCGGCCCGCAAAAGCCTGCCAAGATGCCGACCAGTGTCAGCGCGCTGAGGGCTACGCTGATCTGCTCGGTTGTTCGATCGGCCATTTTAATTGCATCGTGCGCGTGATGAGATTGGCGAGAGGTTTGCCCCGTTTCCAGCGCCGGGTTGTGCGTCCATTCGACTAGAATCCTTCTTTTCGCGATCAATTGCCAGAAAGCGGAGTACGCGATTTCCTAGGATAACATGTAGAGATCGAGACCGCCGGCCATTGACGGGTGTCAACGGTGCGATCGGTCGGCGGGGCTAAACGGAACCGGCGCAACATTGTCGCTGGTGCGGAGGCGTCCTTATGAGCGGTCAGACCGAGACACCTGTGGCGGCAAATCAGTCGGAGGTCATCAGCTTTCTGTCGGATCCTGAGTCCCATTCCGGGTCGAACGGTGTTGAGCGCGTCGAAACGCATGGGAATATGGTGTTTCTGTCGGGCTCAGAGGCCTGGAAGATTAAGCGCGCCGTCCGCTTTGCCTACATGGACTTTTCGACGCTTGAGAAGCGGCGCGCCGCCTGCGAGCACGAGGTCGCCATCAATCGCCGGTTCTCTCCCGACCTGTACCTCGATTGTGTGCCGATAACGCGATCCAGCAGCGGCGCCCTCGCGTTCGCGGGCGACGGCGAGCCTGTCGAATGGGCGGTCCACATGCGGCGCTTTGAACAATCGGCGCTGCTCAGCTCGATTGCATTAACGGGTC
>JBGSIP010000639.1:0-1942 GCA_041742495.1 Planctomycetaceae bacterium | reverse complement strand
GTCCGGCGCACACTCACAGGCGTACGCTAAGGACTGGCGGGCCTCGTCCAGCCGACCCTGCTGCTGGCACACCAGCCCCCGCACATGCCAAGCCGGTCCACAGCGCTCATCGCGACGCAACACGTCATCGCACAGGCTCAGCGCCTGCCGTAACTGACCGGCCTGCAAGGCACTCAGCGCGCGGCGCACCATCTCCGCCGGCACTGTCGAATCAATCGACATGCGTCACCCTCGCACGGATGGAAACAGACTTGAAGACAGACGACGTGGAATCAGGCGCGGGCCTGCGTGAAACAGAGAGCCTGGCGGTGTCTAACCCGCTCACTCAGCAATCAGGCCAAGTCCGATCACGGACTCCAGCCAATGCAAAACACTCGTCGGAAACCAGAATCAATAGCCCAGACGCAATGCATCCTCCCTCTCCAAGAGATGACAGCCGGAGATGGCGGCGAAGGAGAGGCAACGAGGACAATTGAAAGGTATCAGTCCGTATAGAAGCGTCAATCCTGACTGATGAAAATTTCGGGAGCCGCACCGCCGGAGACAGAAGGCGGCCGTGAATGCCGAAGATGACCTTGTTAGGCACGCAAGACATCTTCTGGCAGCCAGTCGCTGTTTGCCGTTGCGCGGAACAACACTGAACCATCGCCACACCAAGGTCTTTCTGACACCGAAATGGTGGCAGCACACGCCACGCGCTGCGTTCGCATGACATCGAGAGTCGATGCGACCGAATCAGGTTTCGCCCATCCCTGCCGGGTGATTGAGCCGGCGGGCTGAAGTTGATCAAGGCGTCAGCCGGGCACTCTTCTGACGGGTGACCGCACGGCGCAAGAGCCAAGGGACTGCGTTCTACGATCCCTGCGGAGCGCGGCGACGCAGGATGGTTCCGCCCACCAGGAAGACGACCGTTCCGGCGACCAATCCTTGTAAGAGGCGAATGCTGTGGCGTTCAGCGGCGGCAGACTGGACGACCGCGCGCAGTCGGTTCCAGGTGGCTTCATGATCCCAATTCAGCGTGTAGCGGGCACGAAACATTTCGACGGTGGTCCCCTCGATCAGTTCGCGCGATTCGCCCGTCACCTGCATGTCTTCCACGAGAGACTGCACCCACTCAGGATCAACAGTCTGCCCGACTGGCCAGTCGACGCGTTGGATGGCGGTTTCCTGGAACTGCTGCGTCACGGCCGCCAGAGCCTGTTGACGGGCTTCGTCGGCGCTCGAGTACAGCCCGGAGACGTACACACTGGGTGAGGCCCACCCCGCAACGGCGGGCACCGAGCCAGTCACCGGTTGTGATTCGGCAGAAGACGCTCCGACTGCGGCGGCCTCCGCAGTGGCACTGGCCGTCACCGCCGCGAGGGCCGCGTCGCCAATCGTTCGTTCCAAGGTCGCGGAAGGAGCCATCGGAAACGCCTCAGTGGCGCTCACAGAGGGCGAAGTGCTGGTCGGTCTGAACGGTGCGAGCGAGAACAAGAGCAACCCGGCTACCAGAAATGCCAGTGCTGCGGCCCCGCATCGTTGGGCGCTCAGGCCCGACACATTCGACCGAGGGATTTTCGCCGCGGGAAACTCACGAGCGTGGTGGTCGTCGTGCAACGGATACGACGCGTATCGGCGGGGGCCGGTCGACGCCTCGGGGGAGTCATTTCCGGTCCGGTGAAACGGCCAGATGCCATGCGTCACCATCACTCGCCCCAGCAGCATGGTCCCCGCAATGGCCACAACAACGACGCAGCCTACGGTCGTCAGCACGGCCAGCAGTACAATCAGAACACTCACGGCCCATCCCCCTCACAAGTGTCTCGCACGCGGGATCCAGATTTCACAACGACTGGCCCATCGTCATGCCGGCCACCGCAGTACGGCACGGCAGCAACGTCGACCTCGACCAAGTCAATTTCAAGCCACGGGGCGCGACCACGCCGTTTGCCGCTCCTGG
>JBGSIP010000638.1:0-2071 GCA_041742495.1 Planctomycetaceae bacterium | reverse complement strand
GGTTGCCGCCGCCGCCAAAGTTCACTGAGGGCTGGCAGTTGCCGCGGGAACCGGATCTGGTGGTGGCGATGCGCGATCAGCCGTTCCAGATTCCGGCCGTCGCTGGCCCCGAAGGGATCGCGTACAAGCACTTCACCGTTGACCCTGGGTTCAAGGAGGATCGCTGGATTCAGGCGGCGGAAGTGATGCCGGGCAACCGGGCCGTGGTCCATCACATCATCGTCTTTGCCCGGCCGGGGAAGTTGCGTGACGTCGGCAACGTCGGAGAAGGTTTCCTGACTGCGTTTGTGCCGGGACTGCGTACGGAACCGCTGCCTGCGGGAATGGCCAAGCGGATTCCTGCCGGCTCTCAACTGGTGTTCCAGGTCCATTACACGCCGACAGGCGTGGCGACGGAAGACCTGAGCAAAGTCGGGTTCCTGTTTGTCGAGGAAGCGGATGTTCGCGAGCAGGTGATCACCGTGCAGGCGAGCAACCGACGCCAGTTGGTGATTCCCCCGCATGCCGACAATCACCTGATCACTGCGAAATCGAGCACAACCCCGCAGCCAGTCAAACTGTTGAGCATGTCCCCGCACATGCACCTGCGTGGAAAGTCGTTCCGCTACGAAGCGGTGCTGCCTGATGGCAGCAAGCAACTGCTGCTGGATGTGCCTGCGTATGACTTCAACTGGCAGACCAGCTATCGCCTGTCAGAGCCGCTGAGTATGCCTGCCGGAAGCAGCATGCTCTGCACGGCGACCTACGACAATTCGGCCAACAATCCCTGGAATCCCAACCCGGATGAGCAAGTTCGCTGGGGGGATCAGACTTGGGAAGAAATGATGATTGGCTATTTCGACATCGTGGTTCCCGCGGGGAGCGGGGCAGGCACTGCACGGCAGATGCGCGGCGGTCCGGCCGCTGACCGCCTGTCGGCCGTGGTCAAGCAATATCTGGATCAGCTCGACCGCAACAAGGACGGCAAGATTTCGCGCAGCGAGGTCCCCTCCCGGCTGATGGAAACGTTCAATCGCCTGGACAAGAATCGAGATGACTTTGTCGATGGGTCAGAGCTGTCGGCTTTGGAATAGTGGGGGTACGTCAGAGGGACCCCGAGGCCAACGATGAATACTGGCGCTCGCCCCGCGTGAACTTGACCTGCCGATCCGGGCCGTCCACACTCGCCATAGAGTGTGGACGGCCTGTTCGCTGCGCGGGATGTCTCTTCGCTGGGCCGAAGTCCACCCCACGCGCCGGTCGTCAGGACGGTTCGGCCCCTCAGGTGGACAGGCAACCGGATGGCAACAGAAGAAACCGAACAGGTGTACGGGGCCGGCGTCTGTCCCCGCTGTGAGGCGGCTCACGCGCCGGAGTGTTGTCTGCGTGAATCCCAACGGTCGCGGTCCAAGCTGATGCAGTTGATTGCCGAGGTCACGGCGGAACTGCGCGCCGCGGGTGTCGCGCCGCAGCCATTTGCCCCTGTCAATCCGGGCCCGAACGGCCGGTTCTCGATTGGCATCCTGGAAGCTGCCCAGCATGTGCTGGTGGCGGCCTCCGGAAACCAGCAGAATTTTCCGGCCCTCGTGGCTGTGGTGCAGCGCAAAGGCTATCGGCTGTGCGGTCCGCGCGGGGGTCGCATGGGCAAGCACCGGACGGTGCAGCAGGTGCAGATCGCCGCTGCGGAGTACGAGGCCACGGAAGAGCCCGGCGGGCGCATTCCCGGCGAATGCGTTGGTCCGCGGCTGCTGGAACAGGCGTTCGACCTCGTGGCTCCGCCCCGCAATATCTCCAAGTGGGCGCTGTCGGAAGTTGTGTTTGACGCCACGCCGGTCTTGTCCAGCGATCCCGGGCGATGGGCGCGGGGTCTGCCGCCTCATCGGTGTGAGACTTGCGACCGACTGATGGCCCTGCTGTTGTGCCCCCAACCAGCAGAAGAAGCCCCACCGCCGGCCGAATGACGCTGCGCCGGGCTGAGGCTGGGGAGGCAGCCCGGACGGATGCCGTCGCAAGCAACACGAGAACGCGGTAGTACGCATGAATGCTTTTGAGGACGACGCGCTGATTGAACGGGCGCTGCGGGCGGCGGCGA
>JBGSIP010000637.1:0-9320 GCA_041742495.1 Planctomycetaceae bacterium | reverse complement strand
ACCGTCGTCGGCGGCAGGAGACGACGTCACCCTGCGAACTCATGCAGATAGGGCAACGTGGTCGCGGTCTGGTGCACCTGTGGCAGGCCGTCGACCAGCAAACCCAGAAAATCCCACTGGCCAGAGGTCAACGCTCCGCGGGTGCTCTCGGGCCTCGACACGGGAATCTGCAACGAGCCCGCCGACACGGTGAGGCTTGGCAGATCGACCGTCACTGGCAATGTCGGTTCAGCACGGACGGCGGCGACCAGGCGTTCCAGATCGGCGCGGCTGGCGCAGACGGCTGGCACCCCTAGCGACCCGCAATTCCCGAAGAAGATCTCCGCGAAGGACTCCGCGATCATGGCCTGAATCCCCCATCTCTGCAGGGATTGCGGGGCATGTTCTCGAGACGACCCACAACCAAAGTTGCGACCGCTGATGAGCACCGACGCACCTTGAAACTGCGGCTGATCGAACGGATGCTGAGGATCTTGCCGGCGGTCGTCTTCAAAGGCGTGCTGCCCAAGTCCATCAAAGGTGACGCAGCGCAGGAAGCGGGCCGGGATGATCCGGTCCGTATCGATATCGTCCAGCAACAGAGGGATGGCAGTTCCAGTGACCGTTTGAATCTGGGAGGGCATCCGAAAGTCTTTGTTGTCTCAGGAGTCAGGTACAAAACAGGGCCAAGCGACCGGCCCAGTGGAGAACGTCTCTGCAGACTATCGCTCGCCTGCGGGCGGAACAACTGCCAATGCGACGGTGGGCCCAATCAGCGGGCAAATCACTCCACAGCGGAAAGAAACTGAATGCCCGAGTAGATCACCGCCGCGCACTGAATGGCTTCGAGCAACCGCTCGTCGGGAATTCCCAGCATCTTGGCCTTGGTGACGTGACCTGCAACGCACGGCTGGCAGGCGTTCAGGTCGCTGATCACCGTGTTGATGATTTCCACGGTCTGATCGTCAAAGCTGGTGCCGGAAAACGTATGGGCCCGCAGGCCCACCGGCAGCCCGTCAAAGCGGTCGGTCCCGCTCAGGCTGCGAAACTTGAAGAACGTGTTATAAGTCGAGTTCGTAGCGACAATCGCCGCCAGCTCGGTCAGTTGCTCGTCCGACAGCCCCTGCTCACGGCAGCGATCGGCAAAGTAGGCCTTCCAGACCGGGGATTTTCCCCAGATGGCAACGGACATTCCGACGATCGCTTTGTGCCGCACATCGAGGGCGCCGGGCGAATACACGAACTTCTTGAAGTTCATGTAGAAGTCCTTGAGGAAGGGTTCCACCGCCGCCATCGCCAGAAACGGGGCGGGGATCGGCTGGCTGCCGAACATGTCCTGCACGCGCGCCAGCGTCTGCTGAGTTTTCTCGGGAAAAGCGGACAAATCCACGGGAACCACAGCCGACATGAGCAGTCTCTTTTCCATCACGGGGGCCGCGGACACCGGCGTCAGTGGGCCAGTCGGGCAGGGGGTCCACACGAGTTCAAACCTGTCATCCAATGAGTCTATTGTTAGCGCAGCAGAGAAATCGTCAACAACGCCAAGAGCGACAGTTGACGAATCTCCCGAGCGGCGCTGCCACTCTGAGCCGCGGTGTCGCCGCACCGTGTCTGCAGGAATGGGGCTGCTGGAATGCGTCCGCCGTGTCAGCGCGGTGCGTTGCAAGTCTGGCTCCAGCGTGGCACTATCGTATCAGTGATTGTTGACTGGTCCTGGTGTTGGAGATGCCCCCATGCGGTGCCGGCAGCTGGTTTGCGTTTGTGCTCTGTGGTGTGCGATCGCTGGGAATTGCTGCGGCGTGGCCCTCGCGGCTCAGCCTCCCGCGGCTCCGGTCCGGCCGAACGTGGTGTTCATCCTCGCGGATGACCTGGGCTGGGGAGACCTGGGCTGCTACGGCCACCCCGTTACCAAAACCCCCCAGCTCGACGCACTCGCAGCTCGCGGGACACTGTTCACCAACTTCTATGTGAACGCGTCGGTCTGTTCGCCCAGCCGGTGTGCTTTTTTCACCGGGCAGTACCCCGCGCGGCATCGCATCCACGGTCACTACTCGTCTCCCGAAGCCAATGAATCTCGGGGCATGTCTCAGTTCTTGAATCCGGAGGTGCCCAATGTGGCACGGTTGCTGAAAGGGGCCGGCTACACGACGGCACACATTGGCAAATGGCATCTGGGGAGTGACAGTGGTGGCCCGCCTCCGGGCGAATATGGTTTTGACTACGTCGGCTCGACGGAAACCGGCGGCGCTCCCGGGCCAACGGCCGATCCTTACTTTCGTGCGCGATCCACCGAACTGTTTGTTGACGAGGCAATTGCGTTTGTTGAACGCAGTGGTGATCAGCCGTTTTACCTGCAACTGTGGACGCTGGTTCCGCATGCCACGCTGAACCCGACCGTCGAACAGACCAAGCCCTATCGCCGGTTGCGCGCCAATGGTGCCAACTTTCCCCATGCGGCAGCGCAAGAACTGTTCTCCGCCTCCGTCACCGACCTCGATACTCAGTTGGGCCGGCTGTTTGCCACGCTTGAGCAACGGGGTCTCTCCGGCAAAACGCTGGTCATTTTCAGCAGCGACAACGGCCCCGAAGACATTCATATCCGCAATGCTGGTCACACGGGGGTGGGAAGTGCCGGGCCGTTCCGTGGTCGCAAGCGGAGCCTGTACGAAGGGGGCATTCGCGTGCCGGGAATCATCAGTTGGCGGGGTGTGATTCCCGCGGGCGTCGTCGATACCGAGTCCGTACTCGCGGCTGTGGACCTGTTGCCCACGGTCGCGCAGTGGGCCGGGGCCGCTGTTCCTGCGTCTCACGCGCTGGATGGCGAGAATGTCGGAGACCTGTTGCAGGGACACCGCCGCGCCCGGCAGAAGCCGTTGTTCTGGGAATGGCGATTCAGCATTGCCGGCGAACCCTTCCATCATTCCCCTCAACTCGCGATTCGCGAAGGGAACTGGAAGCTGCTGATGAATCCCGACGGCAGCCGGCAGGAACTGTACGACCTCTCGTCCGATCTGACGCAGTTGAACAACGTCGCCGAGCATCATACCGACGAGGTGCAGCGACTGGCCGATCAACTTTTGACGTGGCAGGCGACATTGCCAGCGGGACCACGCGACGGAAACGCCGGCCAGATGCATGCCCCCGTCCCGAACGGAATGCCGCCCCTCGGCAAGGCGGCTCGCGGCAAGTCAACAGTGGGCAACAACAAGAACGCCCCGTGAGACATGGGAACGCCGCACGCCGTTGTGCACATTCAGTGACCTGAGTAGCGGCGCACAATTCCCGCGGCCAGGCAATGAGATGCCGGCTGCGGTCGTTGTCGTTCGTCACGGGAGGCTGTCGACCAGATCCTCAAGCAGGCGCTCCATGACGTCGAGTGTGAAGTTCATGTCGACCTGCGTGCGACCCGGTTGACCGCGGATGGTTTCAAACCGCGACATGACAATCGACCCGTCCTGTCGTGCAGTCACTACCAGTTCGTAGTACGCCGTGCCGTGTGACTTCTGAACCGGCTGCTGGCTGCGAACCAGCACGGTCCCCTGCTGCGGGTCCAGCTCCAACGGGGCCAATGTTTCCAGCAGATAAGTGAGCCGGGCCGCAATCCGCGATGACCAGTCCCTGACCACGTCAAACGGAGGGATTGCGGCTGGCGTGTGGGCCGGCTGGGCGAGTGTGGCAGCGGTGAGGCGGATCTCCCGGACTGCCGCGCTCATCGAGTCGACCGCGGACAAATGCACTTCCAGTCGGTTCCCTGCAGCGTCGCTGGCCGCCAGCGTGATTGGCGCACGGGTTCGCTGGAGGGCATGCCCACGCAGTTGAATCATGACATCGCCAGCCACGTTCATCGCCTGCTCCGGCCTGCCTGGTCCCGCGGGCTTTCTGCGACAGCGGGCAGCGGCAAACTGCCCGCGCGGTCACACCCTCGAATCGACCAGCGAATCGTTGAGTTTCCGTTCGGAATGTGTCGTTCCATTGAAGGTCAACAGGACCAGGCGATCGTTCACCACGGTCTGGAGATTGACCGGGCGACTCCACAGCCGCTGCAGATTCTGCAGCGTGTCCCGCGCTTCATCCCCCTTGAGCACAATGCCCTCGTAGGTATGCACCAGCAGCAGTTCACCGCGATTCTCAAAGTTGCCATCCGCCACGCGAATCGCCGGTCGCCCAAAGTTGGTCAGCGACCGCAGCAGTTGCTGTTTGACGGCGGCAAACTCGCGCGAGGCAATTTCGTAAGTCTTCTCGCCCTCATTATAGGCGAACGAGAACATCCGGTGGCGACGGCAAAAATCTTCCGTCAGAAAAGTATCGATGAACGTGATGTCGTTGTGGATGCGCCGGACTTCAAAGAGCTTTTCCCGCCCCAGCCCCAGCGAGCGATTCCACGCTTCCCGCTCGGCAATGTCCTCGCACGATTCCCACTCCCGGCCAAACTGTCCGCGGTTCCAGCGCTCCTCGATATCCCGAAACAGCTCGATTCCCAGCTTGTAGGGGTTCAATCGTGTGGGAGACGTGGCCATGGTGCCGGAATGATGATCGGCATAGTCAATGATGTCCGCATCCGTTAGGCCGTGCCGGGTCATGATGGTGGAATGCCAGTAGCTGGCCCAGCCCTCGTTCATGATTTTGGTCTGGCCTTGGGGCGCAAAGTAATACGCCTCGTCGCGGACGATCGACAGCACATCGCGCTGCCAGTCCTTCAGTGGTGCATGCTCCAGCAAAAACAGCAGCACGTCCCGCGCAGGCTGTTTGGGAAAATGCAACGGGTTGCCCTCCCGCTCGGCCCGTTCCAGATGCTCCTGCGCCCGCTCGGCCAGCAGTTGCGGCGGGTTCACGTAGCGATCCATGTAGTCCTTGGAGGGAAACCGGTTCTGCTCCCACGGATTGGGCAGCGGTTCGCCCCCCACTGGCGACTTGCGCGGCGCGAAGTGCGGCAGATAGGGGTCGATCAGATCTTCGATCGACAGGCAACTGTCGACGAACGATTCCACTTCCTCATAGCCAAACTGGTCAATGTATCGCCCGATGCGGGCCGCATGATTGGCCATCTGGTCGAGCATCTTGCGATTGGTATGCGCAAACCAGGCGTTGTTCTTGAAGAAATCGCAGTGCCCGTACACGTGCGCGATGACTAGCTTTTGATCGGCCAGTGCGTTGCTCGACAGCAGATAGGCATAGCAGGGATCGGTGTTGATCACCATTTCATAGATCTTCTGCAGACCGTACGAATAACCCTTCATCAGTTCGTCAAACTGCGCACCAAATCGCCAGTGTGGATAGCGCACGGGAAAGCCGCCATAGGCGGCGAACATGGCCATCTCTTCATAGTCGATGACCTCAAAGATGGTGTCGAAGAAGTCCAGACCGTAGCCCGCCGCGATGGCCGCCAGTTCCTGCTGGGCCTCGCGGATGTCCGCCGGCAGCGGGCGATAGGTCGAAAGCGCCATGATCTGCCTCGTGGAAATGGAACCAACGGGACCAGCCATCTGTGGAGTTGGGTGCCACGGCGGGCTGGCCCAGCAGTCCGTAGTTCAGGCTTTAACTGACGCCATCGCGTCATCAAGCCGCCGATGCCAGCTTCATACCTCGTTCCTCGTCAGGCACAGCCTGACCTACAAATCACCTCACGGCTGGGCAAGCCAGCAGAGGCACCCTGCAACCCGCTCTGGTTGAATCGTTGGTGATTGACGAACCACTACCCCCGCCCTATTTCCCTTTGCCCAAGAACAGCTTGATTGAATCGACAATGTCGTCACGCGAGGCGACTTCCGAAAGCACCAGGTTCTCGTGACTGGTCCCCAGGCGTCGCAGTTCACGCAGGTAATCCCCCGAACCATAAGGGCTTTCGACCTGCCCATAGCAGAACAGATTGGCAATGGGCAGCAGGTCTTCGGTCAACGACCGCAGACAGGCCCGGTTGTCGTCCCCCCAGTTGTCGCCGTCCGAAAACTGGAACAGGTACAGATTCCAGTCGGCGGGCGGAAAGTCCCGCGCAATGATCGCTTTGGCCTGCTCATAAGCACTGGAGATACGCGTACCTCCACTCTCTCGCACGCGGTAGAAGGTGTCTTCGTCGACTTCGTGCGCCACCGCGTCATGCACAATGAATCGCCGCTGCAGGCCCGGGTAATGTCGTTTGAGCCACGTGTCGATCCAGAACGATTCAATGCGGACCAATTCCTTCTGCTGATCGGTCATCGAGCCGGAAACGTCCATCATGTATAGCGCCGCTGCCTGCGCCAGCGGGCGGGTGACCGGTTTGGCGGCGCGAAAGCGTTCGTCTTCGCGGGTGGGAATGACAATGGGCCGCCGCAGGTCGTACTGGCCGGAGGCAATCTGCCGTTTGAGGGCCTGTTTGAACGTGCGGCGGAAATGCCGCAGCGAATTGGGACCCACTCGCTGAATGCTGTTGTAGCGGTGATGAAGCGTGTCGAGCTGGTCCTGTCCCTTGGGGACAATCCGTGGCAGTTCGAGCTCTTCCCCCAGCATGTCCGCGAGCTCTTCCAGCGTCAGCTCAACTTCGCGCACATGCTGCCCGGCTTCGTTGCCCGCCTGCCCCTGGCCAGGCGTGTCACCCGGTCCGCCGATCGCTTCGCCGACGTCTCCTTCTCCCTGTCCCGCCCCCCCGTTGCCACTGTTGCCGTGACGGAAGTGAGGGATATCGATGTTGGGAACCGGAATGCTGACAATCTCTTTCCCTTTGCGGCCGAACATCTCGGTGTGCGTGATGTACTTCCGCAGATTCTGGCGCACTTTGCCCCGCACGATCTGCTTGAAGCGATCGAGATCCTGGTCGATGCTGCGGGTCATAGGTGTTCTCCTCTCATCGTGGAGAGGACGCGGTCAATGGGCGGCGGGCAGATGCCAAGGCGGGCTACGTGGCGGGGGGCGATCCTCACGCGGAAGTCGGGTCCTCCTGCAGACAGTGAATGTTGGCTCTGTGCCGGTTGGCTCCGCGCCACTCGTGCAGAGCCCGTCGTGCAGGACACGGAATCTGCCCGACGGACTGACACACGCTGAGCGGTTACGATGGATTCTTGGCATCGCCGCGGGCAAAGATGCTCGCGACGTAGTTCAGAACGTCGGTGGCGCTCGTCTCGTTGTACCCGAACTGCTTGATGAGCCGCTGCTTGACGATGTCGATCTTCTGCTGGGTCTCGTCGTCCACCACGCTGCTCACCAGGTTCTTGAGCTTGATGGTGTCGCGGCTGTCCTCGAAGAGCTTCAGTTCCAGGGCCTTGTACAGCCGCGCGTTCGTGTTGTACTCGAACCGCTTGCCGTCCAGCGCCAGCGCCCCGATGTAGTTCATGATCTCCTGGCGGAAGTCGTCCTTGCGGCTGTCGGGGATGTCGATCTTCTCCTCGATCGACCGCATCAGCCGCTCATCCGGCTCGTCGTACCGCCCGGTGTACTTGTTCTGGACCTTCTCCTTCTGGGTGTACGCCCGGACGCTCTCGATGTAGTTGGTGCACAGGCGGCGGATCGCGTCCTCATCGGCGCTGATGGCCCGCTGGACCTCGCCCTTGATGATGTCCTCGTACTCCTCCTTCACGACGGCCAGCAGCTCGCGGTAGCGCTTCTTGGTGTCCTCGTCGTTCAGGAGCGAGTGGTGGGACAGGCCGCTCTCGAGCTCGTTGATCACCATGAAGGGGTTGATGCACTTCTCGTCGATCGCCTGGCGGCTGACGAGGGTGTTGCTCACCTTGTCCTGGATGTAGCGGGGGCTGATGCCCTGCATGCCCTCGCGCGGGGCCTCTTCCTTGAGTTCCTTCACGCTGTCCTCGGTGTACCCGGGGATGCTGCGTCCGTTGTACAGCTTGAGCTTCTGGAGCAGGCTGAGGCCGGCCTTCTTGGGCTCCTCGAGGCGGGTCAGGACGGCCCACATGGCCGCGACCTCGAGCGTGTGCGGCGCGATGTGGATGGTCTTGATCCGCAGCGGGCCGAAGTCCTTCTGGTAGATGCGGATCTCGTCGTCGAGCCGGATGTTGTACGGCACGTCGATCTTGATCGTGCGGTCGCGGAACGCCTCCATCATCTCGTTGGACTGCAGGCGCTTGTACTCGGGCTCGTTGGTGTGCCCGAGGATGACCTCGTCGATGTGGGTCTGGGCGAACTTCTTGGGCTTGATCGTGTGCTCCTGCGTGGCGCCGAGCAGGTCGTAGAGGAAGGCCACGTCGAGCTTGAGCACCTCGATGAACTCGCAGATGCCGCGATTGGCGATGTTCAGCTCGCCGTCGAAGTTGAAGGCGCGGGGGTCGCTGTCGGATCCGTACTGGGCGATCTTGCGGTAGTTGATGTCGCCGGTCAGCTCGGTCGAGTCCTGGTTCTTCTCGTCCTTGGGCTGGAAGGTTCCGATGCCGATGCGGTCCTTCTCGCTGAGCACGATGCGGCGGACGCGGACGTGGTCCATGACCCGCTTCCAGTCGCCGTCGTAGAAGGCCATGAGGTCCTCGAAGATCTTGCGGCTGAAGGGGTCGGGCTCGCCGTAGACGCGGAGCTTGCCGTGGTGGTTCTTGGGCTGGAACTTCTCGTTGAGGCGGGCGAGCAGCGCGGCCCGGGCCTCCTTGGGCACGAGCACCAGGGGCTCCTCGTTCATGGGGCTGCGGAACTCGTGGTCCCGGCGGGCTTCTTTCGGGTTGCCCTCCTGCGGGCTGACCTCGCAGCGGTCGTCGAGCAGCCAGCCGAAGGAGTAGAGGGCGCCCTCGGGCGTGCGGCTGTAGTGCTCCATGCCCTTCTTGAGCAGGCGTGCCATCGTGCTCTTGCTGGAGCCGACGGGCCCGTGCAGGAGGAGGATGCGCTTGTCCGTGCCGTAGCCCTCGCTGGCCGAGCGGAGGAAGTCGACGAGCGACATGAGGGCAAAGTCGAGGCCGAAGATGGCGTCGGCGCCGGAGTCGAAGGGGTCGGCGAAGAAGTGGTAGCGGACGCACTCGCGCTTGAACAGGCGGTACTTCTCGTGCCCGTGGGCCATGATCGCGTCGTAGAGGCGCTGGTACGCGTTGCGGGCCACCGAGGGGGTGGCGTCGACGATCGCCAGGTACTCCCAGAACGTCCCGGTCCAGTGGTGGTCCTGGAAGCGACGCCGGTCGAGCTGGGACTCGATGAGGGCGATCAGGTCGCCCGCCGCCACGCCGCCACCGCCATTGCCGCCGCTGAACTGTGACATTTCCAGGCCTCCCGGCTGCCAACGAATCCGGAGGACGGCGCGTTCCTGCGCCGCCCGCGCACGCGACCACACCCCGCTTCAACTATCGGTCCCTCGGGGCGGGCGGGCCACGCGGCTTCGAGCAAATCGCGTCACCCCACCTTTGTACGAACCGCACGCCCGCGCGGTTGTTCCAATCGTG
>JBGSIP010000636.1:0-11474 GCA_041742495.1 Planctomycetaceae bacterium | reverse complement strand
CACCGGCGGCGGATTTGCAGGGAATCGAGGCCATCCGCCAGATGACCACACTGACGGAAATCGGCAGCAGCTTTGACGGCCGAGAGTCTCCCGCCACGTTCTGGCCGAAGTTTGACGCCGGGCAGCTCTCTGTCCCGGCAGCCGCACCGCCGGCGACCTCTGATGCGGTGCCGACGTCCGCTGCGTCGGGCGCCGGACAACCGACTCCGTGACGCGGACGCGGTGACGAGTTCTCCGAGACGAGTTCAGTGCCAACGTCGCAATGCAAACTTGATTCTGAAGGGGAACGTGTCTCTGCTGGGGAACAGTGGTTCCGTTGGGCTCTCCCGCCCTCGGTTGATTCCGCTGCAAGCTCACGGGCCCAGGGCGGCCAAGGGGATCGGTCCGATCTGTTCGCCCAGTTGCGTGCTCTGGTACAGCAGATCGCTGCCGACGTCGAGCGCGGTGAGGGTGCGGCCGGCGTAGCAACCGGTATCCAGGCAAACCCAGCCGTCCCACACCAGCGGCAGACCAGATCGCTGCACGGTGTGGCCGCAGATGACACGCCGGCCATCCGCCAACGGAGTCTCGAGGCCGGTCAGTTTTTGCCAGCGCAACCAGTGGATGGACTGGCGGTCGATGGCGACGCCCGGTTCCAGATTGGCGTGGACGAACACATGGCCGGCCGCTTCGGCGTAGTCGCAGGTGTTCATCAAAAAATCGATGTGCCACGGCGGGATGTTGCCAATGCTCCCGCCGTAACTGGCGAGGGCTTCCCGTCCTCCGTGGCGCAACCAAATTTCCTGCTGGCCCGGGTTGCGGATGGCATCCAGCAGCATCTCTTCGTGATTCCCCATCAGTGTGACCAGTTGGCAGGAGAGTGAAATCTCCAGCAGCTGGTCAATCACGCGGCGGGAACCGGAACCGCGGTCCACGACATCTCCCAGCACGACCAGTGTGTCCTGCCGGGAGGGGCGCAGCATGTCCAGCAGTTTTTCGAGTGCCATGTCACAGCCGTGAATGTCCCCGATCGCAATGACGCGTCCGGCTGGTGGCGAGGAGGCATCGGCCCCCGCTGGCGTCACCGTGGGATCGAACGACACCCTACTTGTCTCCCGGCTTTGTCGAGGGGGGGACGATGCGGGCGGGCCGAATGGTCGGTTCCCCCTTGAGCAACTGCTGGCGGGCCTGAGTCTGCTGGGCCAGTCCGTGGATGCGGATGAAGCCGACCGCCGTGTCGTGCGGGAACTGGTCCCCTTCTTCGTAGGTGGCCAGATCCTTGCTGTACAGGCTGTGAGGGCTGCGCATCCCGGTGACGACGGCACTTCCCTTATACAGCCGCACCTTCACATCGCCGGTGACGAAGCGCTGGTTCTTTTCCACAAAGCCCATCAGATCCTGGTGGAAACTGCTGAACCACAGGCCGTCGTAAATGATGTCCGAGCAGGTCTGTGCGACGAAGGTCTTGAAGCGCATCGACTGGCGGCTGAGAGTCAGGTTTTCCAGTTCGCGGTGGGCGAGATGCAGGATGATCGCCGCGGGGGCTTCGTAAACTTCGCGGCTCTTGATGCCGACGAGGCGGTTTTCGACGTGGTCAATGCGCCCCACGCCGTGGGCCCCGCCGACTTCGTTGAGTTTTTCGATCAGCGGCACGCCGTCGAGTGCTTCGCCATTTAAGGCTGTGGGACGACCCTGTTCAAAACCAATCTCTACTTCGACGGGGACATCGGGCGCGGTCTGCGGGTCGACGGTCCACTTGTAGGCTGCCGCCGGAGGGGGAATCCAGGGGTCTTCCAGCACGCCTGCTTCGACACTGCGGCCCCACAGGTTCTGGTCGACGCTGAAGATGCTTTCCTTGGTCGCTTCGACGGGAATGCCGTGCTCGCGGGCGTAGTTGAGTTCTTCGGTGCGGGTCCAGCGCCATTCCCGCACGGGGGCGATGACCTTGACATGCGGTGCCAGCGTCTGGAACGACACATCAAAGCGAACCTGATCGTTGCCCTTGCCGGTGCATCCGTGGGCGACGGCGGCGGCCCCGTGCTCCTTGGCGACTTCGGTCATGCGCCAGGCAATCAGCGGTCGGCCGAGTGCCGTGGCGAGCGGATACTTGCCTTCATACATGCAGCCGGCAAGGAGGGACGGCCACACGAAGTAATCCACGAACATGTTGCGGACATCTTCGACGATGGCTTCGACGGCCCCGGTTTTGAGTGCCTTTTCGCGGATGGTGTCCAGCTCGCGCCCCTGGCCGAGATCACACGTGTAGGTGATCACGTCCATGTTGTACGATTCGTTGATCCATTTGACGGCGACTGATGTATCGAGTCCGCCGCTGTAGGCCAAAACGCACTTCTCTCGCGCCACGTGACTGCTCTCTGCTGAAAATTCAGTGGGGAATGGGACGGCGACGAGCAAACTCTCTCTCTGGGAGTGCCTTGCCCGACGTTGGGGATTATCACGTGACCCCTCCCGGACTTCCAGCAACTGGGGCCTAGAAACCAGGGTCCGAGAAACTGGGGGACAGAAACGGGAAGGCCCGATCGAGGGGGCACGAAATCGATTGGCGGGGAACCGCCGGCGGCGAGGGCAGGCTGATACCGTCGCCCGCCGTTTTCATTCCCGCTGCCGCCCGTGGGGGCGGTCAACGGCCGCGAAACTGTTTGGCTTCGGGAATCCCCCGGGCCTAAACTCCTGCGTCGCTGCGCGAGACGGCGGGCGAGCGCCGCTTCCGGGACTATCGCCCCCGGAACGCGGCAGCCGGCGGTGAGCTTCGGTCGTAGCGGTCGTGCTGAGGCGCGTTCGCGGGACCGGGTGTCTTGGCTGAGATTCGACCGTAGACGCAAACCGTGAACGGAGGCCGTGAATGTCAACAACGATTGAGCTGACTGGAACCGCCGCATGGACCTGACGTCGCATCATCCGTTCTGGTTCATTCGCAATGGATTGCTGCACACCTATCCGCCGCTTGTCGCCGATGCGAGTTGCGAAATCCTGATCATCGGTGCGGGAATCACGGGGGCGCTGATGGCAGAGCGTCTGTCTCGCGAAGGGCATGACGTGATCGTCATCGACCGACGCGATGTGGGACTGGGGAGTACGTCTGCCAGCACGGCGCTACTGCAATATGAAATTGATCTGCCACTGGTGGACATGGCGTCCCGCATTGGAAAAGACCACGCCGAGCGGGCGTATCGCTTTTCGTATCGTTCGATCGACCTATTGAATGAATTGGCCGCATCGCTGCAGACCGACGTGGGCTATGGCCGCCGGACAAGTCTGTACGTGGCCCACACGCACAAATCGAATGCCATGTTGCAGGAGGAGACCGCAGCGCGGCTGCAGGCAGGTGTTCGCTGCCGATATTTGTCCTCTGGCGAGCTGGCGGAACAGTATCATCTGGACGCCAAGGGGGCGATTGTCTCCGATCAGGCGGCAGCCTGTGATGCCTATCGAATGACGCATGCCTTGTTGCAGTGCTCAATGCGGGCGGGAGCTCGTGTGTTCGATCGGACCGACGTCATCAGAATTCACCAGCGGAAGCAGCCGGTGGTTGTTGAGACCGATCGTGACTGCACCATTCGCGCAGAGCGTGTGATTTTTGCTACAGGATATGAGACGCCAGAGTTTCTGCGAGAGAAAGTCGTTCGTCTGCGGAGCACTTATGCTCTGGTCTCGCAGCCCCTGGAGTCGGTGGCTCCGTGGGATCCGGACTGGATCATGTGGGAGGCCGCAGATCCTTACCTGTATTTCCGTTGCACCAGCGATGGGCGGTTGCTGGCGGGGGGCGAAGACGACAATTTTCGCAACCCGCGCCTGCGGGATCGCCGGTTGCCGCGTAAGACCGAGCGGATAGCCCGGAAGTTGCGTAAAATGTTCCCGGATCTCACGTGGGAGATTGAGTTTTCGTGGGCCGGTACGTTTGGAACCACGGATGACGGGCTGGCCTACATCGGTCCGTCACCGGAATATCCGCATTGCTATTTCGCGCTGGGCTTCGGAGGAAACGGAATTACGTTCAGCGTGATTGCCGCGGAAGTTCTTGTGAAGATGGTGCGCGGAGAAACCCACCCGGATGCGGAGCTGTTTCGCTTTGGCCGGTAAGCCGCAGTGACCACAGGTCGCAGTGCTGGTGAGCCAGACCAACGCTAACCCACACAGTGCCGCCAAACGACAAAGCCGATTGGTTCACAAGGGGGGTGAGTCTGCCGGCGGTGATTGGCTCGTCGGCGAACTTGCGTCGGTGGAACGCGTCGGAGGGCGGGACACGGGAGCGCTGGATGTGTGTTCGAGCGAACCCGCTGTGAACTGCAGGCCGATGAGGGACCCCAGCAGCAAGGTGGCAAAAAACAGACGCGCTGCGGAAACTGGCTCGTGAAACAACAGAGCGCCGAGCACGATGGTGCCCAGCGCTCCAATGCCAACCCACATCGGATACGCGGTGCCAATGGGAATTCCGCGGACAGCCCACGAGAGCAGCCACATGCTCAGAGCCAGCGCCACCACGGTGATGACGCTGGGCCAGATCCTCGTGAAACCGTCTGCATACTTAAGCCCGATGGCCCAGACGGTTTCCAGCAGTCCTGCCAGAATCAGCAGCAGCCAATACGTCACGCGGTCCTCGCTGGATGGGCTGTGAAGTGAGTCGCGCCTGCGGGCCTAGGTCTGCCGTTGTGCCTCTGTCAGGACCGTTTGCATAGACGCCAAGCCTAGCGAAAGGACTTCCCGCACAGGGAGCGCATAGTAGCTCTTGTTGAATAGCTCCAGCGACAGGAAGCCGCGGAAACCGTTCTTCATCAATGAACGCACCACGTTGGTGACCGGCGCCACACCCGCGCCACAGAAGACGCGGTCAGAGTCCTTGAGTTCGGCCTGGGGTGGTTGCGCGGGATAGTCGTTCAGGTGAAAGACCTCCACGACAGATCCGGCCAGCAGGTCAACCGCGGTATAGGGCGTTCCGCCGCGATACAGGTGATAAATGTCCGGCAAAATGCGGGCTTCTGGCCGTCCGCAGGCGGCTGCGACGTACATGGCTTCCGGCAGACGCGAAAGATTTCTGGACGAGCCCCAGATTTCCAGTTGCGGAATGACGCCGTGTTCCGTGCCCAACTGCACCGCAGCGGCATACCGCTGGGCGAGGACATCAAGCTCAATCCGCGGCGCATCGGCGCCATTGATTCCCGACGGGGGTGCGGCGATGCGGCGGCCTCCCAGTGCGTGCACCTTGTCCATTTCGCGGCCCAGTTGCGCAAGCCCCTCCTGCCGCTGCTGATCGTCGTTGACGCCCCATTTCGCAAACCCGATGGCGGACACGACGGTGAGGCCCCGGTCGTCAATTTTCTTCCGCAAGTCCGTCAGCTTGCCACCAGCTTTTTCAAAGTCGTCGATGTCGCGAATCCAGGGTTCGATGCCGTGATACCCGGCATCCGCGACGAGTTCGACCATTTTATCCAACGGGAGATTGTGGCCGCGAATGGTGCTTGTGTTGAGCGAGAACTGCACAGCCGGCGGATTGTCGAGGGTTGGCGATGGAGCTGTGGCGGGAATAACCAGGGTCGGTGCCGGCCCGGCGAACAGAGCTGCGTTTCCCAGCCAACCCGTCGCCGTACTTGCTCCAGCAGCCGTTAACCAATTGCGTCGAGTCCAAGTCATCGGGAGGGCTCCAGTGGAGTGCGGGGCAGGTTTCGTGGGAGACTTTCGGGGGACAATCTGGAAACCACGTGGGGGCGCGGCAGATGCCGGCAGCGCCCTCCGGCGACGTTTGGGGTCAATGTTTCTCTCGGATCACTGCTTGGCGATGCTGGTTGGACATTGCCACGGTGCCCCAGCGTCTGTTGTAACGGCAAGCCGTGTCCAGAACAGCTGACATACCCTACCAGAACGCGAGGGAACGCGAAGGGTAGTCGCGGTGCGAGGGCGTGTCCTGCCTTCACTCCCCTTCCGCGGCGACTGGCAGGTTGGAGTGCGCGCCAATGCTTGGCGGTCACATGGGAAGATGCCCCTCGGGAGCGGTCATTTCATTGACGACCGCAGGCAGTTCCACGGATGATGGTCGGAAACAGAGAGCAGACCACTGGGATGCGGGTGCCGTGTGAGTGGGTATCGATCCCTCGACGGTGTCGCGAGTCTCGGTCGCTGCGGCGCGGGTCTGTGCATTGGCTGAGGAAATGCAATATGGCGGCGACGGGAGAAAATGCGGTTCCAGCGGAGAATGTGCCGCCCGGTGCTCCTTCACAGAGACGTCGATTGAGGCGAGCGATGTGGCTCGGAGTGCCGTTGATTGCCGCGGTGCAACTGGTCCCGGTGAGCCGCGAAAATCCCCCGGTGACGCACGCCTATTCTTCGGACGCGGAAGTGCAGGCGGTCCTCAAGCGGGCCTGTGCAGATTGCCACTCTCATGAGACTCATTGGCCGTGGTACAGCCGGATTGCTCCGGTTTCGTGGCTGATTGCGCACGACGTGGAAGAAGGCCGCGCACACCTCAATCTGTCGGTGGATGACTACATGGGGGCGGAGGATGCGTTGGGGGCGGAGATTCGCCAAGTGGTCGAATCGGGCGAGATGCCGCCGTGGCAGTATGTGCTGGCCCATCCGGAAGCGCGGTTGTCGGAACAGGATACTGCGAAGCTGCTGGCGTGGTGCGCTCTGCTGGAAGCCGGCACGTCTGGCGACGCCAAGGCAGGCGATGCGGGTGAAGTCACGGGCGAATCTGCAGCCGGGACAACGGTCTCCCCTTGACTGACCGGGTTCAACGTCAATACTGACCGCAACTTAGAGCTTTCGAGGGGCGGCCACGGTTGTTCCCGCGACCGCTGTCTGCCAAAGTTGTGGCCTAGCTCAGGTGGTTTTCGTGTCGTCGCTGGGGTGGCGCACGGCTGGTCGTCCGCGCGGGGTCGGACCACTGGACACGCCAGGCCGTTCTGCCAGACCCGCAGCCGAATGCTTCCAGTCTTCAAGGATAGAAACACTATGTTGTTCCGACGTTGCTGCTCCGTTGCGTTGTTTGCACTTTCCACAGGTTCCGCGGCCCTGATGGGGGGCTGCCAGCCATCCGCCGAAGAATATGCCCCCGTTACGGGCAAGCAGGTGGAAACGGTCGCCGAGGACATTCACGTTCACGTGGCCCCGCACGGGGGACACCTGATCGAAGTGGGCAGCCACCAATTCAATGTGGAAGTGCTGTTCGACGCGGCGACCAAGGACCTGACGCTGTATGTGCTGGACGCGCATGCCGAGAATCCGCTGCCGGTCGCCAAGGCCGATCTGCTGTTCGAACTCGAACATGGGACCGACGAGGAAGTGATCGATCTCACGCCAGTGCCGCAGTCTGGCGATCCCGAAGGAAAGGCCTCTAAATTCACGGCCAGCGGCAACGAGCACCTCAAGGAGGTGGCGGATATCGAAGGATTGCACGCGCACGTGCACCTGACGGTCGACGGCAAGGAGTACGAAGGCGAACTGTCACACGGCGACGAAGCCGGCCATGAACACGATCACGATCATCCGGCGACCCCGGCCACCCCGCCGGCACCTTAGGCCGAATTCGGGAGGCTGTTCCACACTGGTTACGCCAGGTTTCCAGCGTGCGATTGGCCACTCGGTCAAGCCGGGCGGATGACAAACAGAACAGCCGTCGGTTTCCAAGTGGAGACCGGCGGCTGTTTTTATGGTGGCGTTCAGAGTATTTCGTCGCGACCGCGAGTGAAATCCTAGGTATTTCTCGGGGACTGCCCGCTGGCCAATTGTCGCTACGGGATGATGAACACCAGGCCGGTGATCACTGCTGTCTGGGCCGCCACGCCGGCGAGGTTCAGTTCTGGCCAGTAGGCGTCGTGGCCAAAGCTGTGGCAGGTTGGGCAATCGGGCAGGGCCGGTACGCACGAACGAGGACAGTTGGACGCGACGAGATAGGGCAGGAAGAACAGGCGGGCCGAGAACAGAATCGTCGAGTGAGCATTGGTGAAACAGCCGTACGACTCGCCGCAACGTTCCAGATTGGGATCTTCAAAGTACAGTGGGTTGTGGCAGAAGCGCGCCGGATTGCGGGGAGCGCGCCGGAAGCCGAACCGCGGTGACGGGTAGTAGAACGACGGAGCCGAAGTCTGCATGTATTGGCAGGCATCGTCGGTGGGCAGTTTTTGGTCGTCGAGCGCCGTCTGCAGGTAGGCCGGCGGATCGGAACTCATTCCCGAAAGCTGGAGCGTGTTGATCGGCCGGAACAGGGCATCGGCGCCACCCGCGACGGGGACGTCGCCATACGACTCGCAATCGGTGCGGGTGAGCGTGCTGATGGACACATTCTGATGCGGGGCACGCTCGGCGGTTGGCGGAGGAGCGGGCGGATAGAGGAACGCCCGGCCCGGCGGCAGTTTGGCGATGCGCGCGACCTGAGCCATTTGCCGGTTCCCTTCAGCCCGCTGCTGCGCGGCGGGGGAGACTTCTTCGACCAGTGCGTAGAGGTCGACCAGATATTGCGGCGGAGTGCTCGCCGGTTCGGGAGCACCGGGATTCAGATCCAGCAGTGGTTCGCGGGTCAGTACCCACGGCACACCTTCACTGAGAATTTCGTTGAGTTCCGGGAGGGCGTTCACTTCCATTTCCACGGGCTGCGGTGCCAGCGGTTGAACCAGCAGTTCCAACTGGGCGAGAACCGCTTCCGAAACGCCAGGAGCGGGGACGCTCAGCGGGAGCGCGGGAGCTTTCGGGGGTTGTTGCGTCAGCAGTTCGTCGCTGGAACGTGTGGCAACGCCCGAGACCTGCGTAATCAGCGGTGTCGGTTCGCTCACGGCGATGATCTTGGGCACAGCGGCGGAAGCGGGAGTGCTGGGTGTGGCAGCTTCGCGCTGGCGAGCTCCCCAGATCACCGACTGGTCAGAACTGCTCGCGGATACGGCGAGAGATTCGTTGGCAGCAGTGGCTTGTTCCCCGGCACTGGCGTCCGCTGGCAGCGGGCAGATCGGGAGATCACCGCCGTGGGCGAACGCCGGAGCAAACGCGGCGAGCGAAATCCAACCCGCCATTGCGGTAAAGTGCTTCCATGTGGCCATAGTCGGAACTCAACGTCTGGAATACCGAAGGATTGCCAGGTCGGATCGAGCCCACACGTCAACCGGTGAGTTACCGGCCGATGAAATCGCTCATCCCCTGCCGTCGCGGCGCAATTTCCGAACCGACCGGATATCGCTCCGAACGCTATTCGTTGTTTCGACCGCGTCAGACGGGAGAACCCGCGAAAACGTCATTCCAGACCTGATTCAGCCGTTCCGGTCAGAATTTCGTGCCAAATCCTTAGCCAATTGCCTATTCTGACTATTCGGAAGAGTCGCGCCGGAAAGATCGGTCAAACTCCTGTTGTCGTCGAGCCGGATTGTGGCGACGTGCGGGGAAGTACCGATGTCAGACAGCAAGTCGATTTTGTCGGACGGGGGAATTGCGCGCCCGGTCGGGACAGTTGCCGGAGCGAACGGACCCGAATTCCGTTGCGTCGTGAATTCCCGGTCTGCACCGGCGGTGCGATTGAGCAGTTTACGGCCAGCCGGCCGGACCAGATAGTCAGCTTTCAGCGGAGCAGGGACATGGGCGAGCGGAATCTCTGGTCATGGCTGGTGCGGTGTCTTCGCAGCCTGTTTGGCGGCAGTCGGGCCGGTCGGTCGCCGTCCGGGATCCAGCGCCCCTTGCGGGTGATGAAACTGGAAGATCGCCGCGTTCTCAATGGGACGGTGGGCTTCGTCGGTGGTTTCGTCGAAGTCACGTTGGATTCGTCTGGGGTCTCCGGCGGAACGGAGACGGTGACGATCTCTGACGGAGGTCTGCAGGACTTCGACGGCAACCCCGGCACGCCCGGCGAAGCGGCCGTCAAGCTCACGCTGGAAGACGGCGTTTGGGATGTGGACGGCGATGCCGTGGGTGCGGGCAATTCGCTGGGCAACGGCACGAGCGAGATATTTCTAAAAGCGAGTTTGCTCCAGTCGGGTCAGCTACTTGAGACGCTGGTGATCAACGGGGCAGACGACGTGTCCGAAACGCTCGTTGTCGACCTCGCGACAGACGTCCTTCCGGAGTCGCTGGGAATTCTGTTTATCGCTGGTGAAGGCGTCGGGGACGACGATGGGTTGGAAGTCATTAACTATGACGCAAGTGCCGGCGACCTGAGCCTGTCGCACTTGGCCCAATTCTCTGGTGGCGGCCGGAACCCAGAGGACCAGGTCCCGTCAGAAATTGGGGTCATTTCGTTCAGCAACTTCGGAAACATCGAATTTGCCGAAATCGAGCCGCTGGCGTTGGCGGGCACCGCCGCGGACCTCGTGATCAATCTGCCGGCGGGCGCTGACGCGACGGTGGTTCTGAGCGACGACGGTACCGCGAACGACAACATCTCGCAGATCGATGGGCTGTTCGAAGTGACGACGTTCACGAACCCAACGAATTCGTTGACCATCAACGACGGAACGGGCGTGAAGACGATTTCGGTACAGGGGTTGGACAGTCAGTTCGACGCCGATCTGTTTATCTTGGAAGACGATGCCGCCAACGACAACACCGTGAACTTCGCCACCAACGCGACCAACCTCACCTCGGGTGATCTGACGGTGGAGGCGGCCACAATCGGCCTCAATCAGTCGATCACGACGACTGGCAACGTCACGCTGACGGCGACAAACGGAGCGATTGTGGACGGCAACGGTGCCACCGTAAACATCACAGCCAATGCGCTGCAGATGTCGGCCACGACGGGCATCGGCAGCGGCAATGCCATTGAAACCGTGGTGACGAGCCTCGCCGCGACGAACACCACTGCCGGCACGATCGAAGTGACGGAGTTGGCGGCGGGTGTGGACCTGACGCTGGGGCTGATCGACAACGGAGCCCGCAACGTGATCCTGGCAACGACGGCCGGGGCGCTCATCGACGGGAATGCTGCGACGAACAACATCGTGGCTGGCACGGCGACGCTGACGGCACAAAACGGCATCGGCAGCGGGGGAGCGATCGAGACCACGATCGGCACATTGAACGCGACGAATACGACCGCCGGCACGATCGAAGTGACAGAGTTGGCGGGGGGTGTCGATTTGGCGCTGGGTCTGGTGGACAACGGTGCCCGCAACGTGATTCTGGCGACGACGGCCGGTGCGATTACTGATGGGAATGCGGCGGCGAACAACATCGTGGCCGGCACGGCGACGCTGACGGCACAGAACGGCATCGGCAGCGGAGACGACATCGAGACGAGCATCGCTACGCTGAATGCGACGAACACGACAGCCGGCACGATCCAGATTCTGGAAGCAAACGGTCTGTCGATCGCGACGCTGGTGAATACGAACCGGGATGCGAAGGTGGTGACGACGGCTGGCGACCTGGCGGTGAATGTCGCGATTGCATTGGGGACGGGGAATCTGTTCCTGGGAGCCGGTGGGAACCTGACGCAGACGGCGGCGATCACGGCGGCTGGTCTGGCCGTTGACGTGGACGGCACGACGACACTGACGAATGCG
>JBGSIP010000635.1:0-2048 GCA_041742495.1 Planctomycetaceae bacterium | reverse complement strand
CGGCGAACGGCAAGGGGCTGGCACCGGGGCTCTCCTTGCCGGCGTTCTCTGAGCCCGCTGACCTGTCACCGTCGTCGATTTCGCCGCCGCTGGCCACCCGCGAGAGTACGCCGGTCCGTGAGAGCACAACCATCGGCAACGGTCTCACGAGTCCAGTCCGCAACGAACCGCGATTCGAACTGATTTCGCCGGGAGCCGCGGCGCCGCGTCCATTTGGCACGTTGTCACAGGCGATTGCCGAGGCCACGGACAACAGCATCATCCAACTGGCCTTCAATGGCTTTGGTGAAGAACAGGCGGTTCCGTTCGAGCCTCAGGAGATTGTGGGCAAGCGACTGGTCATCCGCGCGAAGGCGGGCTTTGCACCGAGCCTGTCGTTTGCGGGCTCGACCGGATTTCGCTTGACGGGGGCCGGAGAGGCCCATCTGGAGATTCGCGACCTGCATCTGTTTGCGCAAGTGTCCAATTCGCGGTCGCGCAACAACTGGTCGCTGTTTGAGCTGGAAGGGGCGACCAGTCTCACGCTGAAGAACGTCACGGTGACGATCGACGATCCATTCGACAACGACGGGTCCGTGGTACAGGTGCTGGACGACCCGGCCCGCCTGGCGCTCGAAATGCCCCCGATGCCGGGCATCGATCGGCTGGCGGCGCAAGTGAACATCGTTCGTTCCACGATTCGCGGAGCCGTTCATCTGCTGGCTTCCGAAACCGTGAGTGAAACGCAAGTGCGCATTGAAGACTCCTTCGTCGCGGTGGAGCGCACTGGCATCATGGTGCGAGGCACGCCGCTGGCGACGCTGAGTCCGGAATCGCTATCGGTGCAGATCGCCAATTCCACACTGTTCCACGACGGGGGTCTGGTGCGCGTGGATTACGGCGAAGTGATTGCTCACGAGGTGCCAAACCTGAAGTTTGAAGTCGCCGACAGCATTCTGGGTTTGCGAACATCGGCACCTTTGTTCCTGTTTCGCGGCGCGCGAGCCGTTGATCATTTCCGCGACCCCGAGCGTCTGAGCTGGAACAGCGAAGGGGTGTACTACGAAAACGTCACGACCTTTCTGAAGAAAGATCTGCAATCCGGCGTGGCCGATTGGGACTACGAAGCCTGGCGGACGCACTGGGGGAGTTCGAGTGGAGAGTTCCGGCAGAACGAACCGGTCGCCTGGCGGAATCGCGATGCGTGGAAGCCCCGCTTTCGCGACTGGCCCAAGTCTGCCGTGGAGCTAGACCCCACGGCCACGAAAAATGCTGCCGTGGCACTGCAGGCCGGCCCGGTCATCAGCGAACTCCCAGTGCTGCCCGGCCTGGACGATCTGGACGACCGCTCGCTGACGCCGTAACGACAGTCAATAGCGCGGGCCAGCGTGGTGGCGACCACCCCTGGTGCGACTGATTGCCAACACTGGGCTGCGAAAGCTGGTCGCACAAGGCTTAGTCGCAAGAAGCTGCGCAGGTAATCTCCCAGCCGAGTCCGCACTCACCGATCAGACGCACGGCAGCGTTGTCCAAAGAAAGTGTTCTCGCAACAATCCCGGAGGCATTCACCGTAATCATTGTCCTCAGCGTCCCAACCAAGCTTGGAGACTTTGCGGACAGCCTCAAAATATCAGTCGCGTGCCTCACGACAAAAGACAATACCTCCTGCTTATGCAATCCGGTTTTGCTCTCCTCTGTCACGGTCACCGACAGATATGCAAATCCCTCTGCTTCTGCTCTGGTGCTGACATCGCCCAGCAAGCAGGACTCGGCAAAGTCATGCACTAACGGCCGATCGCTCAGCGGCACCTTGAATTCGAGGTCAGTCAGCAGCAATGGCATGCCCGTTCTCCAACAATGACATATTTGTTGTCCGCAGAACACAATGCTACCCGTTTCGGCGAACGCACGTCACCAGCGTCCCGGTTGTCTCGTCGTAAATCCGGTTCCGGAACTGGCACAGGTCGCGTTACCGGTCAGACTGCCGACCGATGTCGGTGGGGTTTCCGTTGATGCCGCTGGTGGCGTCGCTGTTGGCCGTGGAGTTGGGCCGCGGGAAAAAAATGCCG
>JBGSIP010000634.1:0-4257 GCA_041742495.1 Planctomycetaceae bacterium | reverse complement strand
CGCGTGAAGTTCCAATCATACAATTGGTCCTTGAATGATCAGTCCCGCAAGCCTACTGCTCCTGCTGGATCGGGAGCGAAGTCGGGCAGTGGCACTCGTTGATCATGCACATTTACCGAGATGTTGGTTCCCTTCTCCATCGAGCACCCCCATGAATGCAGATTCTACGAACACTTCAGTGCAGACCGATCAACCCGCTCGATCTAGTCGTTGGCTTTCCAAGCTGATGTTGCTAGTCGTTGTTGTTAGTGTCATTGCTGTGTTGATGTGGCAGTTTGGCGACTCACTGTCGCTGGAGGCCTTCGCGAGCCGTGAGTCACAATTCCGCGAATATAAGGCGGCTCATCCCTGGATAATCGTGATTGTTGCCTTTGTGGCTTATGTCACAGTGACCGGTCTGTCGCTGCCTGGAGCGGCGGCGATGTCTCTGTTGATGGGATGGTTGTTCGGCTTCTGGGAAGGTCTGGTATTAGTGAGCTTCGCTTCGACGTCAGGAGCATCGATCGCATTCCTCTTCAGTCGATATCTACTTAAAGATTTAGTTGAGAAACGCTTCGCGGAACGGCTGCGCAACTTTCACAAGGCACTTGAGCGGGAAGGGGCTTTCTACCTGTTTACGCTTCGCCTGATTCCTGCTGTGCCATTCTTCGTCATCAATGTTGTAATGGGCGTTATGCCAATTCGCCTGTGGACATTCTGGTGGGTCAGCCAGTTGGGCATGCTGCCGGGGACCGCAGCGTTCATCTACGCCGGTGCTTCCGTGCCGTCATTGCAGGTGCTCGCAGAGCAGGGACTCCGAGGTATCGTCAGCCCGCAACTGCTGATCGCATTTGTGATTCTCGGAATCCTGCCGCTGGCGATCCGCTTTCTCATGAATCGCTTTCGCTCGCAGAAGGAATTGGAAACGAATGTCTCGTCATCACTTTCGGAACCAGTCGAAGCAGCAGCGAATCCTCACCTTCAAAATGGTCATGTCCGTTCTTAAGAACACGAAGGATCCTACACGAATGAAAGTTCTAGCAACACATATAGAACCCATGTCTCAGCAGCTGATTAGTCCAGATGATGAGTACAACCGCCAATTAGTTGCTCATGTTCACCCAACGGAATGGATCAATCCTACACCAAAGGAATGCTATGACCTCGTCGTCGTCGGGGCAGGAACTGCCGGTCTGGTGACTGCCGCTGGGGCGGCGGGGCTGGGAGCAAGAGTTGCCTTGGTGGAACGTCACTTGATGGGGGGCGACTGCCTCAACGTCGGCTGCGTGCCTTCCAAGGCATTGATCAGCGCTGCCCGGGCCGCCGCGTGGGTGCGTAACGGACGCCCGTTCGGCGTCCACGTGAATGATGTCTCGATTGACTTCAGTCACATGATGGAGCGCCTGCGTCGATTGCGAGCCGAGATTAGTCGTCACGACTCCGCCGAACGTTTTCGATCCCTCGGCGTCGATGTTTTCCTCGGCCAGGGCAGTTTCTCGAATGGCGGGAAGTCATTGCAAGTTGCTGGGGTCGAGTTGCGTTTCAAAAAGGCCGCGATCTGCTCAGGCGCCAGGGCCTCAGCTCCACAGATCGACGGACTTGATGAAACCGGCTACCTGACCAACGAGACTCTTTTTTCCTTAACGTCGCTGCCTGAGTCGCTGGCCGTTATTGGCGGCGGTCCCATCGGCTGTGAGATGGCACAGGCGTTCGCCCTTCTAGGCAGTCGCGTGACGCTTTACGAAACCGGCGCACGACTGCTGGGACGGGATGACGAGGCTGCATCCCGGATCGTCGCAGGCGCATTGCATCGCGATCAGGTTGATTTGAGATTTCAGACCCAGATCAAGCGAGTATTTGTCTCTGATGAGAAGAAATCGATCGAATCGATCACTAACGGCCAAACTCACATCGACGATTTCGAGGCCATCCTTGTCGCCGTCGGGCGTGCTCCCAACGTGGAAGGTCTTGAGTTGGAATCTGCTGGCGTCCAGTACGACAGGAGCGGGGTTAAGGTCAATGACCGACTTCAGACAACGAATGCGCGCATCTATGCCGCTGGTGATATCTGCTCGCCCTACAAATTTACGCATGCCGCTGATTTTCAGGCGCGTCTTTTGATTCGCAACGCCCTCTTCTTCGGGCGAAGCAAGGCGTCCGCTCTCCTCATTCCTTGGGCGACCTACACATCACCTGAAGTCGCTCACGTCGGTTTGACACCAGCTCAAGCGCGCGAGCAGGGTCTCAAGATCGATACCTTCACCCAGCACCTGGAGAATACGGATCGAGCCATCCTCGAAGGTGAGACGGAGGGTTTCGCCAAGATCCACGTGAAGGCGGGTACCGACAAGATCGTGGGCGCAACGGTCGTTGCCGCTCACGCGGGTGATCTGATCTCCCAAGTCACGTTGGCAATGAATAACAAGATCGGGCTCGGGGCCATCGGCTCCAGCATTCATCCCTACCCCACACAGGCGGAAGCGATACGCAAGCTAGGCGATCAATTTAATCGCACCAGGCTGACGCCATTTGCCAAATGGCTCCTCAAGACTCTCATTCGGTTGCATTAGCCAATGAGATCTGTTGCTATGCAGAAGTTTCCTGGCACAAGAGCTGTCCGTTGCAGCAGATTTCTGCCATAGTCGCTGTCCGCTCCCTGCCTTGATTGGACTATATGCTTTCGCAACACGCATCGAACGACCGTTGCCTGCATCGGCAGGGGAATGCATCAATGGAATTGTCGTTTGCCCGTCGGCATCTGGTCGTGATGACACGGGTGCCCGAAGCGGGCCGCACCAAGACACGCTTGATCCCCGCCCTAGGGCCAGAAGCTGCGGCCGGTCTCCATCAGGCGCTAATCGCGCTCACCTGGGAAACGCTGACAAAGCTTCGGCAGCGGCAACAATGTCAAATCGTGGTGCACTATGCCGGCGACGAAGTTGAGCAGCTGACACGTCTCATGCCGACCGCCAGTCTGACGCCTCAAGCGGGGCATACGCTAGGCGATCGCATGCTCAAGGCGATCGAGGACGGTACTGCCGCTGGAGCAGAATCGATCGTCGTCATTGGAACTGACTCTCCAGAACTTGATGACGCTATACTCGTCTCCGCCTTCGAAACACTTCAGTCTGCCGATGTCGTACTCGGGCCCGCTGACGATGGCGGATACTACCTCATTGGAATGCGTCGTCCCATCCCGGAACTCTTCTCCGGAATCGAGTGGGGAACATCACAAGTTCTGGCACAAACCCTGCAGCGTTGCCGACAACTGAATCTTCGCGTAAAGCTCTTGCCAGTGTTGAACGATATCGATGAGCCGGACGACCTCCTCATCTGCCGCGGAATCGGTCCCGCCTTGTCAATCCCGCTGCTGCGGTCCGTTCCCGCGAAGTTCTCCATCATCATTCCTACGCTGAACGAAGCTCAGCAGCTACCTGGACTGCTCAGCGAGATTGCTTCCCTGGGTAAACTGCAGGGTTCGGGCATGATCGAAGTCATCATCGCCGACGGAGGAAGTCAGGATGAATCCTTCACAATCGCCGAGCAACACTCCGCTCGCGTCGTCAAAGTCTCTGGCGGTCGTGCCCGCCAACTCAACGCTGGAGCAGCCGTCGCTTCAGGGGAGATCCTGATGTTCCTCCACGCCGACACCCGTCTGCCCGAGGGGGCCTTCGAGGAAGCCGAACGGATTCTTTCAGGAGGCGCTCTGCTCGGAGCGTTCTCGCTAGGGATTGACGGGCCCGAGGCTGGCCTGCGCTGGGTTGAGTGGGGTGCGAATCGACGCTCCGTCTGGCGTCGCTTGCCTTACGGCGATCAATGCCTGTTTCTACGCGGCGACGACTTTTATCGCCTCGGGGGCTTTCAGAAGCTGTCATTCATGGAGGACTATGAGTTCGTGCAGCGAGCAAGACGAAAGGGGCGCATCAGACTTTCACCGAAGAAGGTCTTAACTTCGCCCAGGCGCTGGCGACAACGAGGGATTGTGCGCACGACTGCGCTCAATCAGTTCTGCCTGCTTGCGTATCACCTCGGGATCTCAACCGAAACGATCGCCCGGATCTATCGCGGACGTGCTTGAAGCAGCCTCACTTTACCACAGCATCGGAAGTCAGCGGTGCATAGACGGTCGTTTCAGGATAAAACGCATACCAGGCAAACCAAAACGAGTACATCCAGCGAACTCTGTCGCCTGCCTCGACAACCCGTAGGCTGCGAGCATCAGGGTTATATTCGATGGTAAGTCTCTTTCCGTCAAATTCTTCGGTAATGCGCGAGTGA
>JBGSIP010000633.1:0-2026 GCA_041742495.1 Planctomycetaceae bacterium | reverse complement strand
GCCGGTTCACTGGCTGGCATGTCGATCACTTCTGTGCCGACCGGGGATTCGGGTACCAACGCGTGCGGCTCCCGCGACAGCAAATCACTCACGCCCGGGTCGTTGCTGTAGAGGATCGCCAGATTCTGGCGGATCTCACGGGCCACGTCGACTCTCCCGGCGCGCTCGTGGCCTGCCGCGGTCTTCAGCGATTCATCCACGAACCGTCGTCGGCGCTCCAGCAACTCCGCGCGATCGGTCAGATCCACCCGGATCTCCGCAATGGCCTGCCGCAGCGAAGCAAAGTCCGGGTCGGTTTCGAGAATTGCATACAACGCCGCCAAAATCTGCTCGGCCCGGCCGAAGTCCCCCGCAACATAAGCCTCGCGCGCCAACTGCAACTGCCGGTGCGGCTCCGGCATGGTCGTCAGACGGCGCAACTTGCCGCGTGGTGAAAACTCCTGCTTGAGTTCCTGCACGTCGATCGCATCCAGCATGGGCTGCACTTCCACTGCCCACCGGCCGTCTTCCACTTCCAGCAGCGGCAGCAGGTACTTGGTCTTGGCGTCGTTCCATTGCCCGGGTCCACGGTCGTACAGTTCCTTCCCTTGCGTAAACATCTGCGCGGGAGTCAGCGTGCGTCCGCGTGCCAAATAGAAGCCCAAAGCCAACAACAGCAGCAGCATGCCCCCGAGGGCATACACATTGTCCAACCGGTGCCACCACGCGCGATCCTGAATCTCCTGAGCTTCGAGCTGCGCGCGAAACATGTCGCGAGCAAACGTCCCTCCGACTTCCTCGTGACGATTTTCCGCCACCGTGGCTGCGTGACTGGCAATGGCGGGGTCCGTTAACACGCCGCTGCTGTCTGACAGCTCGACCTTGCGAATGATCTCCTTCAATCGCAGGGACAGCACGTACGTGTCCGGATACCGATGGTCGGGATCTTTCTCCAGGCACTGGCACACCACCTCATCCAGCCAGCGAGGGATGTCGGGGACATACAGCCGCGGCGAATCGAACTGTGAGAATTTGTGGTGGTGCAGCACCTCGACCGTGGTGTTGCCCGTGAACGGAGGCCGGCCGGTCAGCATCACATACATCACCGCGCCCAGCGAGTAGATGTCACTCCGCTTGTTCGCTCGACGTCCTTGCGCCTGCTCGGGTGACATGTACTCCGCAGTCCCGATGATTCCCCCCGTCACGGTCAGCCGCCCAGAGGCAAACACCTGCGCGACTCCAAAGTCCGTCAGCTTGACCACTCCGTCGGGCCGCAGGATCAGGTTCGACGGCTTCAGATCACGGTGAATGATGCCGGCATCGTGGGCTGCCTTGAGCGCCCCGCAAACCTGAATGGCCACGTCGATCGTTTCACGCCACGCCATGCGCTTCACTTCGCGCAGATGCTGGCTCAGCGTGGCCCCTTCTACCAGTTCCATCGCGTAATAATACGTCTCGCCATCGGCGCCGCTGTCGTACAGCTCGACGACGTTGGAATGTGACAGCTTTTGGAGCGCGTCAATCTCGCGTGAGAACCGCGCGACGAAACCCTCTTCGCGCGCCAGGGAGGCGGGCAGCACCTTGACCGCGGCCAACCGTCCGGAGAGCGTGTGAACGGCGCGATACACCGTCCCCATGCCGCCGGCACCGATCTTGCCTTCAATGCGATAAGGGCCAATGGTTTCGGGAATCATGGGAACGCAGTTGACCACGCAGACGGAAGGGACGGTTCACCAGCCAGACCGCGCTGCCACGGAAGGGGGCCCGGCCGACCGGCTCTACTATTTGGCGACGCCGCCACGCTTCTACGCCGACATCGTTGCCAACCTCGGCGCTGCCGGGCTAACGGACGAGGCGCTGGGCTGGCGGCGCATCATCATCGAGAAGCCCTTCGGCCATGACGAGACTTCAGCGCAGGCGCTCAACCAGTCCATCCATCTCACGCTTGACGAACAGCAGGTCTATCGCATTGACCACTATCTGGGCAAGGAGACGGTGCAGAACATCCTCGTGACTCGTTTCGCCAATGCCATCTATGAGCCGCTTT
>JBGSIP010000632.1:0-2043 GCA_041742495.1 Planctomycetaceae bacterium | reverse complement strand
GGGCACGGCTCCCGCCAATCATTGAGATACGACGAGAGACGCGAGACAACGTTCTGTGGCGGCAAGTTGGCAGCAGTCAACCGGCAAGAGTATGCCGGCCATCGGCGCAGCAGAACGATAAGTGAAGTACGGCGAGAAGCGGCGACGGAAGTTTTCTTGTTCCTGCGAGCATAGACAGACCCGTGCGGAGACTTGCTGGCCCCGAGGTTCGGGACCGGAAGTCATCACGGTCGAGGATTCACATGGCCATCGCGATCGACAACAGCCAGACGCAATGGGAAGCCGCCCTGGAAAAGCCGGGGCAGCGCGCTCCGCTGGTCCTGGGGGGGCACGACTACAAGTCGGTCACCAACGTCGTCTGCGGTCTGGCAGAACGGGAAAAGACCCCGCTCGCCTGGTGGATCGCGTTTGGCATTTCGGTCGCATTGATGACCATGCTGTTCATCAATGTGTTCTATCTGTTCATCACGGGCGTCGGGGTGTGGGGGAACATGTCCCCCGTGTTCTGGGGCTGGCCCATTGTGAACTTCGTGTTCTGGGTCGGTATCGGTCACGCGGGAACCCTGATTTCCGCGATTCTGTTCCTGTTCCGACAGAACTGGCGGACGGGGATCAACCGGGCAGCCGAGGCGATGACCATCTTCGCGGTGGTTTGTGCCGGGCTGTTCCCCGGCATTCACATCGGCCGCGTCTGGGTCTTCTACTGGCTGTTCCCATATCCCAACACGATGCTGCTGTGGCCCAACTTCCGGAGCCCGCTGCTGTGGGACGTGTTCGCGGTGTCCACCTATGCCACCGTGTCGGTCCTGTTCTGGTACATGGGGATGATTCCCGACCTGGCGACGTTCCGCGATCGCGCCAAGTCTCCGCTGCGGCAGGTCATATTCAATATCCTTGCACTGGGCTGGACGGGCTCGTCGCGGGCGTGGCACCGGTATGAGCGGGCCTATCTGCTGCTGGCTGCGATGGCCACGCCGCTGGTGCTCTCGGTGCACACGATCGTGTCCTTCGACTTTGCCGTGTCGCAGTTGCCCGGGTGGCACACGACGATCTTCCCGCCCTACTTCGTGGCCGGGGCCATCTTCAGCGGTTTCGCGATGGTGGTCACGCTGTTGGTGCCGGCCCGGGAATTTTTCGGACTGAAAGAGATCATCACGCTGCGTCACCTGGAGAACATGAACAAGATCATCCTGGTGACCGGGTCGATCGTGGGTTACGCCTACATCATGGAATTCTTCATCGCCTGGTACAGCGGGAATGCGTACGAGCGATTCGCGTTTGTGAACCGGGCGTTTGGCCCCTATGCGTGGGCCTACTGGACCATGTTCACCTGCAACGTATTCACGCCGCAGGTGTACTGGTTCAAGCGGTTCCGGACCAACATCCTGCTGATGTGGGTGCTGTCAATCTTTGTGAACATCGGCATGTGGTTCGAACGGTTTGTGATCACAATTACGTCGCTCAGCCGGGACTTTCTCCCGTCGAGTTGGGGCTACTTTGCCCCGACGTGGGTCGACGTGATGATGCTGGTGGGCAGCTTTGGCCTGTTCTCGACTCTGTTCCTGTTGTTCTTGCGACTGCTCCCCGTGGTCGCGATGGCCGAAGTGAAGAGCATCATGCCACTGCCCGAAGAAGCAGGAGAACATGGCGGAGCACACAGCCACACCGCGCATGCTCAACCCGCTCACTGAGCTGGAAGGTCGGTGGGGTAGAAATGTGCGGGCTGGAGACGACGGGCTGATGTGTGAGAGTAAAACGAGCGCCGGCAAAGGCCTGCGGCTGAGGCCTCCCGGTGCGATGTGACTGCTGAATTTCGCTGGCTGCTGAACGATGTGCATTCCGACTGAGCGTTAACACACCGGTTGGTCGTTGACTGCCGGCCTGACGGCCAGCGGTGACCCGGACGAGGTGATTGAGAAGATGGCCACCATCGATACGCGTGCCGAAGCTGAACCGACGACTCGTGAAGCTCCCTTGGTGAGCCTGCTGGCCGAATTCTCCGGTCCGCAGGCCCTGATGGCAGCGGCGGCGAAGGTACGCGAT
>JBGSIP010000631.1:0-2209 GCA_041742495.1 Planctomycetaceae bacterium | reverse complement strand
AGCCATTTCCCGCGGCAATTCCCGCGGACACCATCCGCGTTTACACCACCCGCCCCGACACGCTGTTTGGCGCGACGTACATGGTGCTCGCCCCGGAACATCCACTGGTGGAGTCACTGACCACGCCAGCGCAACGCGCGGCGGTGGACGCCTATCGCCAGAAATCGGCGTTGAAGACCGATCTGGATCGCACCGATCTGGCCAAAGATAAGTCCGGTGTGTTCACCGGCAGCCTGGCCGTCAATCCACTGACAGGGAGCGCGATTCCCGTCTGGATTGCCGACTACGTGCTGATGACCTACGGCACCGGGGCCATCATGGCGGTTCCCGCGCACGACCTGCGCGACTTTGAATTTGCGGCCCGCTATGACCTGCCCATTGTCCCGGTGGTTGCGCCGCCAGCCGGCTATGAGCCGTCGCGCGATGAACGGGCGTTGGCCATTGTCCGTGCGGAATCCACCATCACCCCCTTTGCCGGACTCGGGACGGTCATCAATTCTGGACCATTCAATGGCCTGACCACAGCCGAGTGCAAAACCCGCGTGGCGGCGGAACTGGCGAGTGCCGGCTTGGGCAAACAGGCTGTGAACTACCGCCTGCGCGACTGGCTGTTCAGTCGCCAGCGCTATTGGGGGGAACCGTTTCCGCTGTGGCACGAACTGGACGCCGCGGGCAACCCCACTGGCTTGATGCGGCCCGTCGCCGCGGAAGAACTGCCCGTCACGTTGCCGGACATGGAGGACTTCAAGCCCAAAGGGACCCCCGAACCGCCGCTGTCGTGGGCCCCGGAAGCTTGGTTGTACAAGACCGATTCCGACGGTGTGCGGCTGAAGCGCGAAACCAACAGCATGCCGCAATGGGCGGGGAGTTGCTGGTACTATCTGCGGTTCTGCGATCCCCGCAATGCCACGGCGTTTCTCGACCCGACGCTGGAAAAGTACTGGCTGCCGGTTGACCTCTACGTGGGGGGAGCCGAACACGCGGTGCTCCACCTGCTGTATGCCCGCTTCTGGCATAAGGTGCTGTTCGATCTGGGTCACGTCTCGTGCGCCGAACCGTTCCGGCGACTGGTCAATCAGGGGATGATTCTCGGCGAGCCCGAGCTGACCGGCTATCGGCTGGCTCCCAGCGACAGTCACGGCGAACCGGGAGACTGGATCAGCGCCCGTCAGGTGAAGGACGACGTCGACACGCTCAGTGGTCAACCCGCAATCGCGGTCACACTCGCCAGTGACGACGTGGAGAAGTCCGCCGGCGAACTGACGCTCAAGGGGCAGCCGGGCATCATTGTCGAAAGTCGCGCGGCGAAAATGTCGAAGTCCCGCGGCAACGTCATCAATCCCGATGACATCGTCAAGGACTACGGTGCCGATGCGCTGCGCATGTACGAAATGTTCATGGGCCCGCTGGAGCAGATGAAGCCGTGGAGCATGTCCGGCGTGGAGGGGGTCTCGCGCTTCCTCAGCCGGGTGTGGCGTCTGTTTGTGGATGACAAATCGGAAACGGTCGCACTGCACCCCGCGGTGCAGGATGTGCCGCCTTCGCCCGAGCAACTGCGGGTCTTGCACAAAACCATCAAGGCGGTTTCGGATGACATCACCAAACTCTCGTTCAATACGGCGATCAGCCGGATGATGGAGTTCGTGAACGAAATCAGCGGGCAGGAGCCACGGCCGGTCTGCATTCTGGAGCCGTTCGTGCTGTTGCTGAGCCCGTTTGCACCGCATGTGGCGGAGGAATGTTGGGAACTGCTGGGGCATCCAGAATCGCTGGCGTATGCGCCGTGGCCACAGTTCGATCCGGCCCTGCTGGTGGAAAGCGAAGTCGAGATTGCCGTGCAGGTGAATGGCAAGGTGCGGGGCAAGATCCGCATTCCCGCCGACGCGGACGAAGCAGCCGTACAGGCGGTGGCCCTGGCGGAACCAAACGTCGCCTCGCACACAGCGGGCAAGACGATTGTCAACGTGCGGTACATCGCCGGTCGTATGCTGAGCCTGAGTGTGAAATAGCACTGCGGCACGGCCTTCATGGTGTCTTCATACTCCAGGTCGCGCCGCTCGATATGTTAGGAGCATGGTGCTCTGCCCGCCGATGACGACTGAGAAATTGCCGCCATGCGGAACCCTGCGGACTCCTCCGACCGCCGGCCTGCCGCATGCAAGCCAACGCGCACGCGGCTTCTCGCTGGCGCTGCTCAGCGGCGCGCTGC
>JBGSIP010000630.1:0-3433 GCA_041742495.1 Planctomycetaceae bacterium | reverse complement strand
CCCGGCAGACGGGGCAGCCCCGGCCGAAACCAACAAGGATGCCTGATCCGCCCGGCGTGGGCTGTGGCCCCACGCTCTGACGGATGCCAGGAACAACTGCAGAATTCAACACGCTCCGGAGTGGTCCCTGCCGCCCCGGAGCGTGTTCTTGTTTCGGCAGCACCACCGCTCCCCGGGTCAGTGCAGCGTCAATCCCAGGCGACCAGGTTTGCGAACCGCCCGGCCGCGCGTTCTACTCAGGCGGTCTTGCGTGGTGGCCCGCAGTGGCGATTCTCGTTGGAATTGTCTGTAGCCGGGCCGTCCGTGGCTGACCCCGTCATTTCCCGCTGGAAGGTTCCCGATGAGCGTGTTCGCCTCAGATTCTGCTGCTGCAGTGCCTGATACTTCCCGACGGCAATTTCTCCAGCAGGCTGTCGTCACCGCCGCCATCGGTTTCGCGGCACCGGCCGTGATCACTGCGGCCAAGTCCGACAGCCGGACCATTCTGGGGACCGGGGACTATCAGTACGAAGTGACACACGACTTTTTGCAGTTGCCTTCGCAATACCATTGGCAAACAACCCACAATGCCGCTGTGGACGCCGCCGGCAACCTGTATGTCATTCACGAGGGGCGCGTCGATCTGCCCGATCATCCATCAATCTTCGTGTTCGACCGTGACGGGGCGTTCGTGCGGGCATTCGGCCAGCAGTTCCAAGGGGGTGGACACGGCATTGAAGTGCGGCAGGAGGGGGGGACGGAGTTTCTGTACGTCGCCGCCTATCAGGAAAAGAAGACCTTCGCCAAGCTCGATCTGCGGGGCGAAGTCGTGTGGCAGAAATACGCCCCGATGGAGTCCGGAGTATACGCGGCCGGCGAAGATCAAAACTTTGTGAAGGGCTTTGCGCGCGACCGCTTTCAGCCCACCAACTTCGCGTTTTTGGATGACGGAGGCTTCCTGCTGGCCGATGGATACGGTGCGTACTACATCCATCGCTTCGATCAGCACGCCAACTGGGTCTCCTCGTTTGGCGGCCCCGGCCCCGGTGAGGGGACGTTCCAGACGGCGCACGGTCTGTGGATTGATCGCCGCGGAGCACAGCCGCGCGTGGTCGTGACCGATCGTGCCCGCCATACTCTGCAGACATTCACGCTCGAGGGGCAGTATCTGCAGACACTCACCGGGTTCCGCCTGCCGGCCAACATTGACATTCAAGGCGATCTGATGCTGGTGCCCGAACTGGGCTCACGCCTGTCGATTCTGGGGCCCCATGACGAGGTGCTCGCCACGCTGGGCGATGACAACGAACGAGTCACGGCCCAGAAGAAGCCCAAGTTGCGCGAGGCACCAGATTTGTGGCAAGTGGGAAAGTTCGTGCATCCGCACGATGCCTGCTTTGGTGCCCACGGGGAAATCTACGTGGTCGAATGGGTCGCCACCGGCCGCGTTTCGCGCCTCACCCGTCGGACATAGTTGTTGGCGCGCCCGCCGAGCGCGACGGCCTGTTGAATCCCCGGCCGGGCTAACCGTCCTCGTCACGTGGTCCTCGTCACACCGCCTGCATCAAACAGCTGGCACCGGCCTCACACACGGCAGCGTGGTGAGGCCGGCGAGCATCGGCTATGGCGCAAAGCCCGCGCGGATCTTGCCATCCATGTCGATCAGCGGCAGAGGCCGTTCATACGTCTTCACTTTGCGGCAACCGGGACCGATCTGCGTGGTCCCCAGATCGTCGTCCATGGCCGCCGCCAGACTTTTCAGCCGCGCCACCACATCGGCATTGGCAGCCGCCACGTCCTGACTTTCGGCAATGTCATTGACTAGGTGAAACAGTTCACCGGACTTCAGGTGCAGTTTCCACGGCCCCTGTCGCACAGCTTCCAGATTGAGGCCGCGGAAGAAGTAGAATACGTCATGTCCGGAGGCGTTGTCGGCACCGGACAGCACGGGCCACACGTCGATGCCATCGAGCCGGCGATCGTCAGGCAGTTGTCCGCCGGCCAGCGTGACGAGGGTCGGGAGCACGTCGAGCATGCCGATGACGGCGTCGCTGCTGGTGCCCGCAGGGATGGTGCCCGGCCACCACGCAACAGTCGGGACGCGCATCCCGCCTTCAAACGTCGACCCTTTTCCGCCGCGCAATGGACCGTTGAACGAGCCATGCGGCAGTGAGCCGCCATTGTCCGAGGTGAACAGGACCAGCGTCTTTTCGGCCAGCTTCAAACTGCGAACCACGTCGAGCAACTGGCCCACACTCCAGTCGACTTCCTCAATCCAGTCCCCCATCAGGCCGTGGCCCGAGCGATTATGGAACTCGTCGCTGGGGTAATGCGGAAAGTGAACTGCGGAATGCGGCAGATACAGAAAGAACGGTTCTTCCGCATGCCGGCGCACAAAGCTGATGGCTTCGGCCGTGTACCGCTGCACCAACTGCTGTTGCGTGGCGGGGAGCACCCGTTCGATGACGGTATGGTTCCGGATCAACGGCAGTGGTGGCTGGGACTTGGCGTTGGGGCGGTTCTCCTTGAGCGGTGCGCCCAGGTTGCTCTTCACTCCATCCGCGGCAGGGCCCATATCGTTGGAATAGGGCAAGCCATAGTATTCGTCGAATCCCTGCTCGGTCGGCAGGACGTCAGGTTGATCGCCCAGGTGCCACTTGCCCACGATGCCGGTCGCATACTTCTGCCCGCGCAACAACTCGGCCACAGTGATCTCATCTGGATGCAATGCCGATTCGTCCGCGGGGAACAGCACGTGAGGAATTGGCAGGGCACGCTTGGGGTAGCAGCCCGTCATCAGGGCAGCGCGAGACGGAGAACAGACGGGAGCCGCATAAAAGCACGTCAGCTTCCGTCCCTCGGCCGCCATGCGATCCAGGTGCGGAGTCCGGGCCTGCTGGCAGCCAAACGGGCCAATGTCCCCGTAGCCCAGGTCATCGATGTTAATGACGATGAAGTTGGGCCGCGTCAACTCCGCACCGCTGGCACTGGTGGACCCGCCACTCGCGATATCGGTGAAGTTCACCATCCACCCCGCTGCCACGATCGCTGCGATCGTCCAGAATCCGTTCGCCGTCTGCTGATCACGCCGCATGATGACTGAGTCCTCCGTTGGAGTCTGGGTGGTCACGCCCGAGGTTGCGACCGACGTCGCTCTCCGCGTGACCGAATGATCTCTGCATGTCAGCCAGAGTTGTGGCCTGTCTGACGGTACTGATCAGGCATGATAGGGGTCAACTCGACCGGGCGTCAGTCACAGCCTGACCCGCACTGCGACGAATGGCGTGTCACGCCTTCGGGGCACTTGTTCCTATCTTCACGCTTGCGAACTCCATGGCTCCTGTTCTCCGATCTCGTTTCATCCTCGTCCTGATGGTACAACCGTTGGGCCGAGTGTCGCCCAAGTCACGAACGAAAACCGCGGGCAGCAATCGCGTGCGTCGGCGTACGCGAT
>JBGSIP010000629.1:0-2026 GCA_041742495.1 Planctomycetaceae bacterium | reverse complement strand
GGCGTCGAGATACTCGACATCGGCCAGATCAAACCGCGTGGGCAACTGTGCGACGCCGGCGGAGAGGTTGAACTGACGCAGCCAGACGACGAGGTGCCGCCGGGCGGTGTCGGAAAAATCGGCAGGTTTGATTTCGTCACGCAGGTTCAACTGAACCCCCGCCACACCCAGCGGGGCGAGTCGCGGGATAGACGCTTTCAGATCGGAGCCCCACAGCAGGGACGGCACTGCCAGGCGAAATGGCGGCATGGGCAGGTGGATTCCTGTCGATTCTGGCGGAGGTAGGACGCGGGTGGATGAAACTGAAGAGTCGCGACCGTCACGGATCAAGCGGACCCCGGTTGGCCGACGAACCAACAGCTATGCGTCGACTCCTCCCCATGATAGTCGCCTGGCTGTGCCTTGCGCAGTCCGGGCTGACACAGGCTGCGTCTGAACCGGTGTGGGTTGGCAACCGCACCGAGGATCTGTTTGCCGGCGCGCACGAGGTCGTGCACTTATCGTTCGAATCTGACGAAGATCGCGATTTTGACGATCAACCCGACGACTGGCTGCGCCGCAAAGGGGAGGCTTTTCCCCCTTATATCAATATTGAAATCGATCGGCAGCGAGGCGCGGACGGGAATCAGTCGCTGAGATTCGACTCTAACGGCGGGATGGCGATTCTCTATTCGCCGGCGATTCCCGTCGACGGATCGCACTCGTATGTATTTCGCGGCAAGATCCGCACCGAAGGGCAGTCGGGAGACGCCGCGGTCATCACGTTGTCGTTCCTCAATTTTCAGCGGCAGCGAGTGCAGCGGTTTGTCACAACGGCCATCACCGGGACACACGGCGACTGGCAGAATGTCATTCTCGGGCCAATCGAGCCGCACGCGGATGTACGGTATGTGGTTGTGGGCTGTCATATCCTGACGGGCAACACCATTGACGTGGCCGGCCGCGCGTGGTTTGACGATTTGTGGCTGGGACGGTTGCCGCTGTTCTCGCTGGAAAGCAATTTCGAGACGCACTTTCGCCAGAGCAGCGCCCCGATTCAGATTCACGCGCGCGCCACGGGACTGAACGACGCCGGCAAGTATCGATTGCTACTGGATCTGCAGAATCTGGAAAACGTGCGCACTGGCGGAGCCGTATTCGACCTGGGCAAATCAGGACCCGCGAATGAGGATCTGCCAGCGAACCCTGACACCACACCGGCAAACGGCGCAGACCTTGAACCACTGGCGAATGTGGCCGCCATTCAGCGGCCTTCGAAGGAGTCCCGCGAGAACGACCTCGATGCGCCGTCGTCAGCGGTCAAGACCGCCGACGAGCAGGCGACCGGCGACGTGATCTGGCATGTGCCGCCCCAGCCGCCGGGATTCTATCGCGTGCTGGCGGCGCTGGAACGCGACGGCGAAATTGTCATTCGACGCGAGGCGACTTTTGCCGTGGTGGAGCGCGAAGTGCAGAACGCCACGGACGGCGAGTTCGGCTGGACGTTTCCGCATGGCACGGGTCGATTGAAGTCTGAAGACGTCGTCGCGATCGCCGTGGAGGCGGGCATCAACTGGATCAAGCTGCCTGTCTGGCGGGAAGCTTTCGCCGAAGAAGAGCGGGTCGGGCATTCGACTTTGGGGGTGATGCTGCTGGAACTGCGGAAGGCCAAGGTCGCTCCCGTCGGCATGCTCAGCGATCCGCCCGATGAACTGCGAAACAAGTTCTCCGCCGAGTGGGCCGGTGTGCGGGAAATCTTCACGATGAATCCCGACTTCTGGCGCGGATCGATGAATACCGTCACGTCGCGTTATTCATCGTCCGTCCATCACTGGCAGTTGGGGCTGGACGACGACACCGGGTTTGTGGGACTGAGTCAACTCGACCAGCAGTTGTGGGTGGTGAAGTCGGAACTCGATCGCATTGGACTGTATAGCCACCTGGTCGTGCCGTGGCGCGGTGATGTGGAACTGCCGGAGGATCTGACGCTGCCGGACTGCAGCTACCTGCGTCCATTCTCGGTCGCGCGCGATGTGCCCCAACCGCC
>JBGSIP010000628.1:0-1748 GCA_041742495.1 Planctomycetaceae bacterium | reverse complement strand
GCGAGCGTCGTCTTGCCGGTGCCGGGAACGCCCACCAGTCGCGGAGACAGCGGGACGTCGCGCGGATCGACCGTGAGCCAGCAGGCCAGAACCTGGCGGAGCACCTCGTCCTGACCGATCCACTCCCCGGGGGAGTTGTCGGGCTGGCCAAGGTGCAGCGTGATGCCGTCAATGGTGACTTGTGCCGTCATGGCGGGATCGGTCTATGTGGTGTGAGTCGAACAGGTGGAATGACAAACAAGGCGGATGTGGCCGGGACATCCGCGAGTCAACAGCGCGTAGGGAGAACCGCGATTTTGGCCGTCCACAGAGCCGTGAGACAATGCTGGGAGCTTCGCGCATCAGCCCCGATTTAGCACGGTTCTCCTGAATGGCCGAAAGTTCACTGGCGGGTCAGGTTGATCGCGGGAGCGTTGCCCGGTGCAGAGCCAATGACCATGATAACAGGATCATGCCCGAAGCGCGGCCCGGGGGAAACCGTGGCCGGGAATCTTTCGATCCGACCTCTGAGGAGTCAACTCGATGGCTGCCCTTTCACGACGACAATTTCTGCGCACCGCAGGCGCTCTGGCGGCCGTAACCGCGATGCCCCGCTTTGGCTGGACCGGCGAGGCGGAAGCGACGCTCCCCTTCCAGATTTCACTGGCGCAGTGGTCGCTGCACAAGGCGTTGCAGCAGAAGGAGCTGGACAATTTGCAGTTTGCTGAAACCGCGCGGAGTCTGGGCATCGGCGGAATTGAGTATGTCAATCAGTTCTTTGCCGACAAGGCGAACGACGAAAAATATCTGGGTGAGATGCAGCAGCGGGCAGCAGACGTCGGTGTGAAGTCCGTGCTGATCATGTGCGATCGGGAGGGCAACCTGGGTGATCCTGACGAGGCGAAGCGCGCCAAGGCGGTGGAGAATCATCACAAGTGGGTGAACGCTGCCAAGTTCCTGGGTTGCCATTCGATTCGCGTGAATGCCGCCAGTGCCGGTTCGTTTGAAGAGCAGCAAAAGCTGGCGGCCGACGGATTGTCGCGCCTGACCGAATTCGCCAGCCAGCATGAGATCAACGTGATTGTGGAGAATCACGGCGGACTCTCGTCGAACGGCAAATGGCTCAGTGGTGTGATGGCCATGGTCAACCATCCGCGGTGTGGCACGCTGCCCGACTTTGGAAACTTCCTGATCGACCGGAAGAGCGCGGAATGGTACGACCACTACCAGGGTGTTACGGAACTGATGCCGTACGCGAAGGGCGTCAGCGCCAAGACCTATGACTTTGTGTCTGATCAGCCGACGGTCACGGTGGACAGCCGCATCAAGGAAGATCCCAAGACTTTGGACTACACGCGGCTGTTGTCGATCGTGCTGGGGACCGGGTACAGCGGATATATTGGTATTGAATACGAAGGGAGCGCCCTGCCGGAGATGGAGGGCATTGCCCGGTCGAAGCAGCTACTGGTTGCGGCCACACAGGCCTTGGGCGGGAATTGATGGCATCGCTGGCGTTGACGGTGCCATGCCGTGAGCGCGTTGTGACGACTGTCGCCCCCGCCTTCGCCGTGGATTCGTTCCGCAACGAACGAGGTCACGAGATGGCGGTGGCTTGTCGGCGCTGTCATTTACAATAGTTCTAACGGGCTGTGGAGTGACTTGCGCTTGGTAAAACGCAGCGGACACCTGTTTAGGAGGTTGTATGCCTGTCGCCGCATCCCGTGGGTCCGCAGCCGCGAATTGGTTCACTCGACTGACGCTCGCAGTCT
>JBGSIP010000627.1:0-2981 GCA_041742495.1 Planctomycetaceae bacterium | reverse complement strand
AATCCACACCGAAATCGCTGTCATCACCACGGCACCCAGCCACAGCAGCCAGGAGATCACGGCGGAGTTGCGCTGTTTCCGCACCAGATGCGGCGACCAGGCGACATCGTTTTCAAACTCGATCAACTTATCGAGGATGCCGCGCTCAAAGCCCTGCTCCGTGCTCTTGCGCCCTGTCGCCGCGAAGTAGCAGCCATACAGCCGCAACTCAGGATCGGTCACGCGATACAGGCTTTCGCGAATCAGCGTCACCAACGATTCACGCCGTTGTTCCACCTCGCACAGCAGCCGGAACAGATGCTGATTGTCCCGATGGTCGATGCTGTGGGAATACGCGGTGTAGATCCAGCCCTTGAACCATTGAATGCTGCGATCGACAACCCAGGTGACGTTCTCTTCGTTGATCTCGGCTCCGGGAGCAAAACTTGCCCCCGCGCGCGACAGCCGCAGCCCCGGTCGCAGTCGTTCGGTCCGCAGCAGGAATTCCCGCACACCCGACACATCGTCGAGTTCCGTGACCACGGCGACCACGGGGAACTGCAGATGCAGCGCCTCATGGACTGCGGCGATGTCATCGCGAATGGAGGGAGCCAGCGATTTCGCGTAGTCGCGACTGGATGCCCACGACAGCGGAATCGCTTGCAACATGCCATTCAGCGGGCAGTAGGGGCGACGGCGCTCGTTGATGAGGTCGCACAGATACTGCATCCGCCGCGTGCCCACCAGCGACTCAATCTTGGTGATCGGTGCCAGCCGCACTTTGCCAAACCCCTTCGCGACGGAATTCACCTTCGAGAAGGTCCGCATGGCCTGCATCATGGAGCCGGGAGCCATGGTCTGGAAGAAGTTGCCCAGCGCCCCTCCCGCGGTCGGGGGTGGGGCCGAACTGACGCTGCCAATGGCGGGCATCGCCGCGGGCGGCCCTGTCATGTGCGTTCCAAAACCACTGGGCTCTGGAGGCGAACGCCCCATTTGCGTGCCGGTCGTCGCCCGCATCAGTTCCTCAGACGTGGCCGTCAGATCTTCCAGATTCGAGCCCGACTTCTCCAGCACCTTACCGTGCTGACAGTTCGTGGCACCCACGCCCGTGCAGGACAGAAACAACGCCCGGTCGTTCGCAAACACGCGCACGCAGGCGGATTCGCGCGTGGTCGGCGGCGCAATGACTTTCCAGTCGATATTGGGGGCCGTCGCGATGGCACTCTGTTCCTGCTGCGGAGTGAGGCCGTTGATCAGGAAGACCGGCAGGTCGTCCAGCAGCAGGCGTTCCCGATCCAGCGCTTCGAGAATGTCTTTCCAGTCGGCATCGATATCGGGGAACTCGGACTCGTCCTCAATCCCCATCAGTTCCAACAGATAGATCACCACGCGAATGATGGCGTACACCAGCAGGAACACGGCGCCGCACCAGATCTGGTCCAGCCAGCGCGGCATGTTCTCCATCCGCGGCGACAGGTTCAGCGCAACCCGGATGTCGCTGCTGAAGTAGGCGAGCAGCCCCGCCACAATCAGCAGCAGCACGTAGTGCACTGTCAGGTAGATGACGGGGGAGCCAACAGCGCTTTTGGGCACCACGCCAAAGCACCATTTGACCCAGTCGAACACGCGATAGAAGACCGAACCCATGCCACTCCCTTCCGCCATTCAAAACGGCTGCTCACCGCAACCGTCCCGCTGCCTCCCATGCCCACATCGAACATCATTGTCTGACCAAACGGTTGATCTCGACCGCCGCCAAACACCCTCATCACTCGACTCGCCCATCGCCAAACTCGTCTCCCACCACCGAGACGTGTGGAACTGACCGATCGCCCTCCCGGAGGGGATTGCGGGGAATTGTTCCGGTGATTGCGGCCCAACGGGCGCTCGCACTCAGGCGAGCCCACTAAGGCCGGCCAACCACGGTGGTTGGCTTGCCCGGCTTGACCACTGCGCTGCCGCTCCCTTTGCCCAGATCGGGCGGGCTCACCAGCGACCATTTCAGCGTGTAATTCCCTGGGGGTACGTCCGCGAACTCCACGACCGCCGCCCCTTGTGCCGACTTGAACAACTCCCCGGCGGCATCAAAGACATCGACCTTATAGGTCGAGGCACTGTTGAATGTCACCAGAATCTTGCCCGGCTCTGGCGGCGGAGCATTGGTTGGTTGCGGCGTCACCGGCAAGGCTGCCTGCACGAGCATGACCCGCTTCTCAATCGTCTTGATCAGCCCCAGCGTATTTTGAATCTCGAACACCAGCGTGACCGCTTTCCGCGTCACATCGGCTTTCGCGGGCATCTCGGGATAGCCTTCCACGGGGACCGTGAATCGCTTTTCGACCTTTTGTGAGCCGGGAGGAATCTTGATGGGGGTCAGGTCTCCGCCTTTGATGCCGTAGCGGATTTCTGCAATTTCCGATTCCCGCTCCCGGGCCTGAATGATCCCTACGATCGGCTCGGTGACCCGAAACTCAGTCCGCACAGCCACATCCTGATCCGCCACATCCGGAGGCGTCGAGTCGAGAATCAGCGGGATGCGGGCCCGGGAGACCTCTTCTTCCACGCTCAAACCAGGGTCGTCAGGCAACCGGTAAAGCACCACCTCAATTTCATAGCTGCCATCGCTCAGCCCGATCTCGCGTGCCAGGTCAATGCCCTCGATGCGGTGCAGGCGGGAGTCCGTCGCCAATGACCAGGTCCCGGCTTCCCCCACAGTCAGGTTGGCCAGCCGCTGGAGTCGACTCGCGATGGGGAGTTCAGGAGGAACCGGAACGGGCCGCTTGCCTTCGATCATGTCTTCGACGGACACCTCGGCCTTCCAGCGTCCATCCTCGGCGGTATCAATGCGGCCGCCGTGAAACTCCAGATCGATCCGGAATCGATGATCGCGCCAATCGGCTCCCAGCATCTGCACTTCTGCCGCGCTGGGGGGGGCAGTGGGGGGCGGAGGACCGTCCGTTTTGGGAGGCAGGATCGTCAGCGAGGCGCGCACTTCGGGCAGA
>JBGSIP010000626.1:0-6935 GCA_041742495.1 Planctomycetaceae bacterium | reverse complement strand
ACACCCCCCAGTTGCCCGACTCCGCTGCGGGCAGGACGATCATCATCGTCGGTCGGGCTGGAGGAACGGGGGGACGGCGCGGGAGAGGAGTCACTGACGGTCTCTGCGGGTGTGTCCCAGTCGATTTCCAATTCGTCCAGTGATTCTGTCAATGCGACATCCGCGGCCGAGGGCATGTCCGCTTCAAAGTCGGCAAACGGATCGTCCCCGAATTCGGCGTCGTCGGCCACCACCGGAGCCGCCTTGGTCAGCGACGCTGAGTGCGGCGCTGCCGTTTCGGGGGGAACATCCCGCGGACGACTGGCCCGTTTGGATTCCTCAGACTGGGCCGAGACAGGAGTCTCCGGCGGCAGCAAGCCCTCACCAAAATCATCCACATCATCACTCATAGTGTCGCATCCTGTGCCCCATCGTTGCCGGGTGCTACCGCGACATGATTGGTTTCCGCGTCTCGTTTTTCCGCAGCCCGCTGACCAATCAGCACGGCAATTTGATCTCGTTCCAGAATTTCCTGCTCCAGCAACGCTAGAGATAGCTTATCGAGCAGATCGCGATTTTGCGTCAGCAGGGCAGTGGCCCGTTCCTGGGCTTCCACCAGAATGCGCTGCATTTCCCGGTCGATCGTGTGCGCCGTCTGATCGCTGAAGTCCCGCTGCTCATGCATGTCCCGGCCCAAAAAGGGATCGTCGGTGGCATGATGAAAGGCCACCGGGCCGACTTCTGCGCTCATTCCCCAATAGGCCACCATCTTGCGAGCCAGATCGCTCGCCCGCTTGAGGTCGTCCTGGGCACCAGCCGTGTATTCGTCGAACACCAGCTTCTCCGCAGCCCGGCCCCCCAGCAGCATCGACAATTGGGCATACAGCCGGTGTTCGCCCACGCTGTACCGATCTTCTTCCGGCAACAGTTGAGTCACCCCCAACGCCCGCCCGCGGGGCACAATCGTCACCTTGTGTACCGGGTCGAGCTCGGGCTTCAACCACGCCACAAGGGCATGGCCAGATTCGTGATAGGCAGTCATGCGGCGTTCCACCTGATTCATGGAACTGTCTCGCTTGACCCCCAGCAAGATTCTGTCGGCGGCCGTTTCGAAGTCGGCCATCGTGACAAAGCGACGATCGTGGCGCGAGGCCGTCAATGCCGCCTCATTCACCAGATTCTTAAGCTCCGCTCCGGAGAAACCGATCGTGCTGCTCGCAATGCGATCCAGTTGCACCTGGTCATCCAGCGGCACTTTGCGAGTGTGCACTTTGAGAATGCCCAGCCGGCCGCGGCGCGACGGCAGATCGATCGTGATATGGCGGTCAAACCGCCCCGGCCGTGTCAGCGCCCGATCCAGCACGTCGGGACGATTCGTCGCCGCCAGCACAATGACCGACTCGCTGGGACTGAAGCCGTCCATTTCTCCGAGAATCTGGTTCAGCGTCTGCTCACGTTCGTCGTGCCCACCTCCGACTCCTGCGCCCCGCACCCGCCCCACGGCGTCAATTTCATCGATGAAGATGATGCACGGGGAGGCCGCCTTGGCACTCTGGAACAGATCCCGAACCCGACTGGCTCCGACGCCGACAAACATCTGAATGAATTCGGACCCGTTCACGCTGAAGAACGGAACCTTCGCCTCTCCAGCCACCGCGCGGGCGATCAACGTTTTGCCGGTACCGGGTGGACCCACCAGCAACACCCCTTTGGGAATCGTAGCCCCCAGGCGCTGGAACTTGGCCGGGTCCTTCAGGAACTCGACCACTTCCATCAGTTCCCCCTTGGCCTGATCGAGCCCCGCCACATCCTCCAGCGTCGTCCGACGATCCGACGCCCGAAACTGCTTGGCCGGACTGCGAATAAAGCTGGAAAACATCCCGGAATTCATCGGATCGGCCGACCGGCGAAGGAAGTGAAAAAAGATCATCATCCCGACCAGCAGCAGCCCGGTGCCAAACAACATCTGGGTGAGCGCGTCGACGGTGTTGTCGTCGATTTCGATGGGCTGCACCCCCTTGTCGCGCAGCAGCGGAATCAGCGTCCCTTCGTCCAGCCGCGGATCAAACTCCAGATGGAATTGCGACAGCTCCGACGCTGTTCCGTCGGGCAGCGACGGCGGAGTGATCCAGCGCCCCTCAATGACGTTCCCCAGGAATTTCACCTGCGAAACGTTTCCGCGTTCGACCTGATCCAGAAAGAAGTCGAGCGTGATTTTGGTCCCCGGATGGGACGCGTTCATCATCAAAATGGCAGCCAGCGCGGCGACAGCCACCAGAATCAGCACCCAGGGGGTCTGCGGCGTGGTCTTCTTTTCGCCCCCCTCGTCGTCTGCATCGCGGCTGCGATCGACACCGCGTTCTCCACGGTCATCTCCACCCGAGTCAGGACGCTTTGGTTTTGGTCCCGCAGCCGGGGAATTTGGCGAGCCTGGCCCCTCTCCGGCAGCCGGAGTCGCACCGGCAGCCCGATCGTTGTTTTCACCCGCCTGCGAATTCAAATCCGTCATGAGATTCCGTTAGAAGTCACTCTGAAAATCGCCATCTCTGCGGCCCCATTGGGACCGATTCAACCGCGCCGATTCAGCTGGGGCAGCCTCCGGAAGCGACACCCCCGGGCGCCGAATGGCCCATGCCGCCAACGTGCGGCCCAAACCGGGCGAATCGAGCCGGACCGGGGTGGTCTCGCGGTCAATCGGGATTCTAGGCCCCGACGGAGGGGAATGCGAACCGGTTCCAACGAACTTGGCCGGTTTTCCGCCGCCAGCGGACCGCCGCTTCCGCATCCTGCTGCAGCGACCCCCGCATGGCACCGTGATCCGGAACGATCCGGATCTGTGGCCCAGACGCAGCATGGCACTGGCAGGGAAGTCTGCAAAAGCACCGGCATTCACCCTGACTGGTTAAGCCCCCGCCAGCAAGAACTCCGGCGGGCAAGTCCGGCGGGCGGGGAGCAGCCGACTAGTCCCACAGTCCATAGCGGACAATGCACCAGATGGCCTTCACGCCATCCCGCCAGCCAATTTTCTTACCCTCTTCATAGGTGCGGCCGTCATAGCTGCACGAAACCTCATACACGCGATAGCGGCGGCGGGCCAGCCGGGCCGTCACTTCCGGTTCAAAGCCGAACCGGTCCTGCTGCAGCTTGGGCAGAATGTCCAGCAGCACATCCCGACGAAACACCTTGTAGCAGGTTTCCATATCGGTCAGGTTGAGATTGGTGAAACAGTTCGACAACTGGGTCAGCACGGTGTTGCCCAGATAATGCCAGTAATACAGCACGCGATGCGGGCGATCCCCCAGAAACCGGCTGCCAAACACCACATCGGCCACGCCATCAATAACGGGTTGTAACAACCGCGGATACTCACCCGGGTCGTACTCGTGATCGGCATCCTGAATGATGATGATGTCCCCTTTGGCGGCCGCAAACCCGCTCCGCAAACCGGCCCCTTTACCGCGGTTCTGTTCGTGATACACAGCGCGAATCACGTTTTGCGGATCCTGATCGCCACGGGCTTCCAACTGCTTCACCAGGTCGCGCGTGCCATCCTTGCTGCAATCCTCAACCAGAATGATTTCCTTGCGGATCGGCACCGCACACACGCGGCGGATCAGTTCCACCAGCGTGTCTTTCTCGTTGTAGACCGGAATGACGACCGACAGCAGCAGTTGCGGATCGATGGCAAACAGCCGCATCTGGCGACAGGCGGTCTCACCCAGCGTTCGCACCAGATTCTCGTACCACTCGGGGCTGTAGGGGCGCAACGAAGCGGGCTCATGAGACGCCATGTCCGGGGTGACCACCATGGCCGACATCTGAGGGGATTCTTCCATCGCTGCGACCTGCCGATTTCCGAGCTGCTGGTTTGCGAACATCACCGGCACGCGCCGCCGATGGCTCCCTTGGCACTGACGTTGGGATCGGTAGACATATCGCCCCAACCGGTTGTGTTCAACCCAAGTCTGCGCGCGGGACGAGTGCAAATTGGCCGAACCTGATTCATACTGGCGTCGCGTTCCTGCCGAGTCCTGCCTCGCCACCGATCTCCGATGACGCCGGTTGCGCCTTCCGCAGTGGCGCGCGAACAGGACGGGACCTACACAGAAAATTCTTCGGCTCGAAGCCTGCCCCGTCGATCCATTTCCATTTCCGCTTTGCCGTGGACTTGCCGCATGACCAGCCCCATTCTCCCTCCGGGCAGCCCCCCTCAGGCCAGTCCCCAGCTTGTCGACGTGGCCGCCGCCAAGCACTCCATTCACAGCGCAGCGAACGCGAACAACGGCATCGAATGTTGGACGCTCAGCGGAGGAGTCTCCGAGGGAGTGCAGGTGGTTTCGCTCAGTGCCGGGGGGACGCGGGTCGATGTTCTCGTGACGCGCGGGCTGGGACTTTGGCGCGCGTTTCGAGGAGGTCTGCGGTTCGGCTGGGACTCCCCCGTGGAGCATCCCGTCCATCCGCAATGGGTGAACCTGGAGTCCCGGCACGGTCTGGGGTGGCTGGAGGGGTTTAACGAACTCCTCTGCCGATGTGGACTCGCACACAATGGGCCCCCTGGAGAGGATGGCGACAACCCCAGTCCGGTCACCTCCGCCAGCACACTCCATGGCCGCATCGCGAACCTCCCCGCGCACAACGTCGAAACCGGCGCGGACGAAGACGCAGTTTGGCTGCAGGGGGATGTCTGCGAAGCCGCCCTGTTCGGCCCACGGCTCAATCTCCGCACTCGCATCAGCGTTTCCCACCGCGATGGCACGATCACCGTCGAGGACCTGGTGGAAAATCGCGCCGGTACCCCCGCCGAGTTCCAACTGCTGTACCACATCAACGTCGGGACTCCGGTCCTCGAGGCAGGTGCTCGTTTCATGGCCCCCGCTCAGATCGTCGTTCCTCGCGACCCGCGCGCTGCGGAAGGGGCGGCGAGCTGGCCAGACATGCTCGCGCCGACGGCTGGGTATGCCGAACAGGTCTACTATCTTCAGATGGCACACGCCGCGGGGACCCAACCGTCTGTCCTGCTGCGTTCGGCTCACGGAACTCTTGGCTTTGGCTTAACTTACGACTCCTCCGTGCTCCCTTGCTTTGCGCTGTGGAAAAACACGCAGGCCGCGGCCGACGGCTACTGTGTCGGGCTGGAGCCGGGGACCAATTTCCCCAATCCCAAAGCGTATGAACGGCGTCAGGGGCGCGTCCCGACGCTCGCGCCCGGCGACCGCCAGACGGCCCGGTTGACCTTGAGTCTGTTGGAATCTGCGGCTGCCGTCGAGCGGTTTGAGCAGACCAACCACCTCGCGGCTGCTCCGGTCTGCCCCGCCGCCACGGCTCCACAGCCCGGCTGGAGTCCCGCTGGCGAGTGACGCAGGAACTTGGGGTTGGCCCGCCGGTATGAGAGAGCGGCGTGTTCAGGCCCTCTCCAGCGGGGGCCGGAACACGCGGCAGACACCGTGAAAACCGCTCCCGTCCCGCGCGGGTGGCCTTTGCCAAACCCGTTCCAATCGCTACACTTCCGCTCTTTCCTCTGCGATCCAACGAGCGTGTTGCGCGGCAACCGCGTTGCGGAGGAAGCATCTTTAGACAGTGATGGGCGGACCGCAATCCCGCAAACGCATCCCCTGCCGGTTGAGTGGGGAGGGCGTTTGTTTTCGTTTTGGGAAGTCTGCTGAGGCAGGACGTTTTATGGTTGATCGGAACCTGATTCGCGAATTTAACGTTGATGATGACGAGCTGAACCGCATGTTCGGCGGCACCGGCGTGGGCACCGAAGATGGCCACGACGAGATGGACCTCATTTACGAAGAAACGGCTCAGCAGTACGAGCCGCAGGAAATCGTCAAGGGGATCATTCTCCGGGTCGACGACGATGAAGTGCTCGTGGACATCGGCTTCAAGAGCGAAGGCGTGGTGCCGATCGAAGACTGGTCGGACGCCCCGACGCCGCCGAAGGTCGGGGACGAAATTGAAGTCTCCCTGGAAGACATCGAAGACGCCAACGGCCTGATGCTGTTGTCCAAGCGCAAGGCCGATCGCCAGCGCGAATGGGAAGACGTCATCTCCAAGCACAAGGAGGGTGATGTCGTGACCGGTAAGGTCACTAAGAAAATCAAGGGCGGATTGCTCGTTAACATTGGCGTCAACGTCTTTCTGCCAGCCAGCCAGGTCGATATCCGTCGTCCGCACGATATTGGCGAATACATCGATCGCGACATTCAGTGCGTGATCCTCAAGATCGACGAGTCCCGCCGCAACATCGTGGTCTCGCGCCGCAAGCTGATCGAAGAACAGCGTGCCAAGCTGCAGGCCACGCTGCTGGAAGACCTCGAAAAGGGTCAGCTCCGCCGCGGGATCGTCAAGAACATCGCCGACTTCGGGGCCTTCGTGGACCTCGGGGGGATCGATGGTCTGCTGCACATCACCGACATGAGCTGGGGCCGCATCGACCACCCCTCCAGCATGGTCAAGATCGACCAGGAACTGGAAGTCATGGTCCTCAACGTCGATCGCGACCGTCGCAAGATCGCGCTGGGACTCAAGCAGAAGTCTGCCAGCCCGTGGGAAAACATTGGCACCAAGTACCCTGTTGCCAGCCGCGTGACCGGGGACGTGGTGAATGTCATGACCTATGGCGCGTTTGTGAAGCTGGAAGACGGCATCGAAGGGCTGGTGCACATCAGCGAAATGTCGTGGACCAAGCGGGTCAATCACCCCAGCGAACTGGTCAGCATTGGTGACAAGGTCGAAGTGGTGGTGCTCAACATCAACACCGACAAGCAGGAAATTTCGCTGGGGATGAAGCAGACCCAGCCCAATCCCTGGGACAACATCAGCCAGCGGTTCCCGGTGGGGACCAAGGTCAAGGGGACGGTCCGCAACCTCACGAACTACGGAGCCTTCATCGAGCTGGCCGAAGGGGTCGATGGCCTCTTGCACGTCAGCGACATGTCGTGGACCCGCAAGAT
>JBGSIP010000625.1:0-4684 GCA_041742495.1 Planctomycetaceae bacterium | reverse complement strand
GGCAGCGCCGCCTTCCGGGGGTCCTGGAGTTCGCCGAAGGCAATTTCGCGCTTGATCTCCAGCCCGATGACGAAAAAGAAGACGGTCATCAGCCCGTCGTTGATCCAGAGCAGAAGCGGCTTGTATAGATCGAAGCCCCCGACCGTGAAGCCGACTCGCGCCTCCCAAATTTCGGCGAACCGCACGGACCACGGCGAGTTGGCGAGGAAGAGGGCGAGGACCGTGCAGGCGAGCAACACGATGCCCCCAGCCGCCTCGACGTGCAGGAAGCGGACCGCCGGCCGCAGCCAGGGCTCGATAAGCGCCTCGCGCGGATCATGCCCCGGTCCGACGGGACGTTGTGTATCTGGAAGCCACTCAGGAATTTTCATTACGCTGCGAACAATCTTGACGCGATGACTCTCTGCTCATCCAGTCATGCTACCTGGTAACAACACGGAAGGCATCCACCGAAGCGACTCGGTGGAAAAGCAAGCTATTGGCAGGCGACCAAACCAATCGCGAATATCAAGTTCGACTCCCCACCTTCAGGGTAAAACCTCCAAAGCCAAACTGTTTGCGAGATTTGAACTTGGCAACTGGTTATCCAACAAGAAGTTACGGCGGGCCGATCAGAGTGAGCCGCGAAGATATACATTTTTTTGAATCGTACCTCGATGCCTAACATTCGTCGTAACGTATTGACGCTAAAAGAGATCAGCTCGCTGCCGAAAACGCGGCAACGAGCTGTTTCTATTCCAAATCGGGATGACAGGATTTGAACCTGCGACCTCTTGACCCCCAGTCAAGCGCGCTAGCCAGGCTGCGCCACATCCCGGAATTTCTTCAGGCTGGAAATCGGTGGCTTCTCGGCCGCCTGATGGGCCGGGTGAACGGACCATCTGTTCCAGAAGCTGTCTTATCGCTGCCGCGTCTGGAAATTGCAAGCCTGCAATTTCCACCCCAAATCGCCTGGGCTGCGCAAATCATTCCTGGGCGGAGACTTGCCGACTGTGCGCGGCCGAGGCAGCCGGAGGCTCGGGTGAGGTTTTTGCGAATTCTGGCCTTTCTGCTTGGCATTCGTGAGCCGGCATGTCGTAATAGGACAGCGGTTTGCGGGAGAAGTTCGTGCCTGGTCCAGTTTGTCGCGGCTGTGTCGCTGCGATCTTCCTGCTGGTGATCACTCTTGGCCCGGTGGGCCATGCGTGGGAGCACGCGCACGGACCGGCCGGACACTGCTGCCATCATCTTGTGGCGGCACCTTCACAGTCGTCCCGTCCGACGACGGCATCGACCAGCGCGGTGCATGCTCCCCTGTGCCGTTGCCACCACAAGGGTGCCGCTCCGCAGACGTGTCGCGGCGATTTACAGAAGGCAGCGACCACGGCGAAAACTGCGCCTGGCGGTCCGGCCCCGCATGGGTCGGGTGATTCGCACGATTGCCGAATTTGTGATGATCTGACGGCTCCACTGGCGGCGCCGCCTGTCGCAATCGCGATGCTGGATGCGACCTGGCTGACTCTGCCTCCCGCGACTGCGGTGGCGATGCCGGCCCACCGTCGGCCGGTGGCTCTTTGTGCTCGCGGGCCCCCAGCCTGTCGCCCGGTCTGCTGAGATCTCGGCCCGTTGGATCTCTGGCCATCTGGAGTCTCGGTTGCGCTGCTGAGCGGTCGCGATGCTTCGGCCTCGGTTCTCATTTCGAACCGTTCATCCGAGCTCGGACGGCTTCACATGCGTTGCCTATTCCATGAACTGGTCGCGGATGGTGTTTTGATGGCGATGGCGGATCAATCCGCGATTCTCGCCACGCCACCCAATTTCCCAGACAGGTCCGGCTGCGCTGCTCATCGCAGCGAGCTGGCTGTCATTCATCAATGATCATTCTGTTCACGAGGTGATTTGACTATGCGTCCCTACTTGTCCCGCCGTGGGTTCACGTTGATTGAACTGCTGGTGGTGATTGCGATCATCGCAATCTTGGTGGCCCTGTTGTTGCCTGCCGTACAGCAGGCCCGGGAAGCGGCCCGTCGCTCGTCGTGCAAGAACAATCTCAAGCAGATTGGTCTGGCGATGCACAACTATCACGAAACGTTTCGCGTGTTTCCGCCGGGCTGGATCGGCGTGAATCCTTCACCGCGCCAGCCGGACCCGGAAGGGACCAACGGCTTTGCCTGGGGGACCATGCTGCTGCCGATGCTCGAGCAGGGGCCTCTGTACGACACACTCGACTGGCGTGAAACGCTGATTTCTGGCTCCAACGCGGCCTACTTTGGTCCATCACCGACCCGTGCGCTGCCGCAATTGAGCGTCTTTCAGTGCCCCTCGGATCCTGATTCCAACCAGCAGTTTGAAGTGGCGGATGACACCGATACCGTGGTCGGAACGTTGGTTACTTCAAACTATCCCGCCGTGTTCGGACCAGAAGAACTCGAAGACTGTGAAGCTGCGATCTCGGGTTGTTACAGCACGGGCATGTTCTTCCTGAACAGCAAAATCGCCATGCGAGATGTGGTGGACGGGACGAGCAACACACTGGCGATCGGTGAGCGACGTTCGCTGCAGGAAGGTGATGATTCCGTCAGCCCTTGCGAGGATCTCCCCGAGTTCTTTCACGGTTCGTGGGTCGGTGTGATTCCCGGTACTGAAGAAGCCATCGCGCGGTTCCTGGGCCACACGGGCGAACCGCCAACCTCGGGCCCGTTTACGCATTGTTTGGGGCACCACCCCGAAGACTTCGGGAGCAACCACCGCGGTGGGGCACAATTCTGCCTGGCCGATGGATCAGTGCACTTCATCAGTTCCAACATCAATAGCGACCTGTTCGCGGCCCTGTCCACGCGCGGCGAAGGCGAAGTGATTGGCGAGTTTTGACAGTGACGCAGGGCCACGATGACCCTCAGCAATCACACGGGTGACGCCGGCTCAACAAGGGCCGTATTTCACACAGAGAGCGCAACACTGGGCCATGCCCAGTGGCACTCAGAATGTGCATGTGTGGGCAGCTTCCAACGGCCTGTCAATCGAGACGGACGGACTGATGGATTGCAGGTCCGGGGCACGGTTGCGTGTCGCGGACCTGCAATCGTGCTGGGAGTCGATGCGGTCGCGGAGAAAGTCGCTGGCCAAGCGATCGTCGCGACAACTGGCAAACGACCATCCGATTCCATGCGCGGCGTACTGCCTGGCTGATTGACCCGCGTCCGTGGAGTTGACACCATCGTGACTGGCAACTCCGCCTGTCCACTGTTTGGTCGTCTGCTTTCCACGAAGGTTGCTCGTGCGATCTGCCCCCTCCTCGCGATCCTATCGCACGCTGCGTACCGACAAGATTCTGAGTACAATCGAGGCGCTGCAGCGGCGAATCGCCGAACGCTTTCCGACCTCCGGGCTGTCGGCAGTGTGCACGGAACTGGCGCAGGTCGCCGAGGAGGCTCAACAGCGGGCCGAGAGCATGGCCCGGCCGATGATCTGGTTCCGTGTGGTCGTCGTCTGCGCATCACTGGCGTTGATCGGCATGACGGCGTGGGGACTGTCGCGGGTCGAAATGCCCGAAGAGGGTGTGGACGTCATCGATGTGGTGCAGTTCTCCGACGCCGCCGGCAATGACCTGCTGTTGATCGGTGCGGCAATTCTCTCACTCATCACGATCGAGTCGCGCGTCAAACGGGGCCGCGCACTGGCAGCCATCCACGAACTGCGATCCATCTCGCACATCATCGACATGCACCAGTTGACCAAGGATCCCGAGCATGCGCTCGGCTGGGTGCAAGCCACGGCCTCGTCCCCGCAACGCATTCTCGACCCGTTTCTCCTGGGGCGATACCTCGACTATTGCACGGAGCTGCTGTCGCTCACGAGCAAAATTGGCGCGGTGTACGCCGAGAAAATCAACGACTCTGTCGCGATCAGCGCCGTGAACGAACTCGAAGACCTGACCACGGGACTCTCGCAAAAGATCTGGCAGAAAATCATGCTGCTACATACAGTCCCCGGCGATGCTCCACCGCTTTCACCGCCCATTTTGCCGCCGACCGATACTCATGCGATTTCATCGCCAGTCGCCACTGCCGCCCCGACTTCCGACAGCTCATCGTCGACTGGCTCTCCTCTCGGGTCTGCCATCGATTCGGCTCACTAGACGTCTGGCAGTGGCTGCCTCGCGCGGAAGCGCTTGCGGTTGTCTGTGGATGGCATTGGCTCTCGTGGCGACCGGCTGCGGACCGACGGCGGAGGTCACCGCTCCGGTTGGCAGCAGCGGGGAATCGGCTCCGAGTGATCGCCTGGAATCTGCGGCCAATGTGACCACGACCACCACCCGGACCGATAGCGCTGCCGAGGCACCAAATCCCGCTGAACCCGCCGCGGCACCTCGTAACGACGCCCAGCAGTTGTTTGATCGATTCGTCGATGTGCACTCCAATCCGTCACCGGAGACGTGGGAGCAGATTCACGACGGCATCGTGAGTTTGGGGGCGGACGCAGTGCCGGTCCTGCTGGGCGAACTGGCGGCACAGAGCAGGCAGCGGCGCGAGATTGCCTCGATGTTGCTGGCTGAAGTTGGAGTGGCGCTCGAAACCGCTGCGGAGCGCGCAGCCGGTTTTGCGACGCTGCACGCTCATCTGGATGATGAATCTGGATTTGTGAGGGTGAACGTTGCCTCGCTGTTGTCGCTCAACGACGACTATCAGGCAACTGCAGTGACGGA
>JBGSIP010000624.1:0-3561 GCA_041742495.1 Planctomycetaceae bacterium | reverse complement strand
GCCCAGAATGCGAGTTTTCACGATTGGAGCTAAGCAGAATCGATTATCGCAAAGGGTCGCCGTCCGCTGGTCAAGCGGAATCCGCGGCGTGAGGGGGCGTATTCATGCTGCGCCATGCTGCGCCCAGACGACGGATGCCCTCTTGAATTTTCTCAATCGGCAGTACGCCGTAGCTCAATCGCATTTCGTCGTGGCGGGCGAGGGGATCTCCGGCGGGGTAGAACAACTGGCCGGGGACGTACATCACCTGCTGGTGTTTCACCGCTTGCTCAAAGAAGCGGCCGTCGAACCCCGTGTCGAGTCCGGCGAACCGGACCCAGCAGTACAGCCCCCCTTCCGGCGGGAGCCAGCTCACACGCGGATCACCGGCAAACTCGCGGTCGAGGGCGGCCAGCATGGCGGCGGCCTTGTCACGATAGGCGTCGCGCAATTGAGCCACGTGAGTGGCGTAGTACCCACGCGCCAGCGCCTCCGCCAGGATGTGGTGGCAGAGGCTGGATGAGCCAAAATCTTCGTTGGACTTTCGATCGGTCAAAGGAGCGATGAGTTCCCGCGGCACGACGCCGAAGCCGGAACGGAGCCCGGGCGCAAAGGTCTTTGAAAACGTCTGACTGAAGATGGTGCGTTCGGGAATCCGCGACCACAGCGGGGCGGGAGGCGGCGCATGAAAATAGAGTTCGCGATACGCGGCGTCTTCCAGCACATAAAACGGTTGCCGTGGACTCCAGCGGCGAACAATTTCCGCGACGCTGTCGTGGCAGCCCGCCGAGAACGAAACCCCGCGGGGGTTGTCGGCATAGGTGACCAGGTACAGCAGTTTCAGCCGCGATAGTTCACCACTGGCTTCGAGTTCGCGCAGCATGTGTTCCAGCGCGTTGGCGTCAATACCGGCACTGGTGGTCGGAATCGTGCGGATGTCGGCGCAAACACCGCTGAGCGTGCCGAGAAACACGAAGTACGTCGGAGCGGCGACCAGACAGATATCGCCCGGGTCGAGTAGCGCTTCACAGGCCAGCGACAACAACTGTTGCGATCCGTTGGTCACCAGCACCTGGTCGAGGCTGCAGGGGAGTTCGTCCGGAGTGGTCTGCTGCAAGTTCGCCAGGTGATCGACAATCAGGCCGCGCAGGCGCTCCAGTCCGGCGGGGGTCCCGTATTGCAGGGAATTGCGGCCAGCGGAAGGATTCGCCAGCACACTCGCGGCCAGTTCGGCGGTGATCGCGGTGGGGAGCGTCCATCCATCGACAAAGCCGGCTGCCAGCGAGAGCACTTGGGGATTCTCGATCCCCTGCTGCATCAGAAAGCCAATGGTCTGCCGAGCGGCACCAGCGGCGCGGCGGCTCAGCGGGGAGGAAGGAGCAGGCATGCAGGGCCTCGGGCTGTGGACGGGGGCGTGGATCGTGAAGCAATGGGCTGTGGCGCAGGCAAACCGTTCTAGAATCGTTCAGTCGCTATTCGATGGCGGCAGTGGTGTTTCGTCGTCGACTTGCGACGAAACGTCCCTGTTTTGGAAAAGTGGCGCGAAGTTCACAATCGGGTCGGTCAATCGCAAACGTTTGCGAGCATAGTGCAAGCCGTCGATCAGCGCGTCGATATCAGCGAGGGTGTTGTAAATCGCAAGGCTGGCGCGAACGGACGCGGTGAGCCCCAGGTGTTCGTGGAGCAGCATCGCGCAGTGGTGGCCGTGCCGCACGAAGACCCCCTGCCGACCCAAGAGGTGGGCCAGATCCTCCGGGTGAGCGCCCGCCATCACAAAGCTGAGGAGTGGGCCGCGGTGCCCGGGGGTGGGGCCCAGGAGCCGCAAGCCGGGAACCGCGGAAAGTGCGTCCCACCCGTAGCGCACCAGGTTGTCTTCGTGCGTGTGAGCAGCGGCCCAGTCAATCGTGTTGGCAAAGGCGATGGCCGTTCCCAGAGCAATGGCCTGGGCGATCGGTAAGGTGCCCGCTTCGAATTTGGCCGGGATGGGGGCCCAGGTCGAGCTTTGCGGCTCAACGCGAGAAATCATATGTCCGCCAAAAGCGAACGGGTCCATCTCTTCAAGGCGCTCGCGGCGTCCCCAGAGCACGCCGACTCCGGTCGGACCGAAGAGCTTGTGGCCGGAAAACACCAGGAAATCGGCCTGCAGTGCCGTGACATCGCAGGGACCATGCGGAACAGACTGGGCCGCATCGACCACGCAAACGGCACCGACATCACGAGCACGGGCGAACACGGTCTCCAGCGGATTGATCGTGCCCAGGACATTGGTCACCGCGGCCAGTGAAACAATCCGCGTACGCGGATGGAGCACCGACTCCAACTGTGTGAGGTCGAGTTGTCCATCGGACTGCAAAGGAAAGTAGCGAAGCGTCGCACCGCGATCTCGGGCCACCTGCTGCCAGGGGACCAGGTTGGCGTGGTGTTCGGTCACACTGACGAGGATTTCGTCGCCCGGCTGCAGGAAGCGCCCTCCCCAACCGCGAGCGACCATATTCAGCGACATCGTGGCGCCGCAGGTGAAACAGACCGTTTCGGGATCAGGCGTGCCGATATAGGCCGCGACGAGCTGACGGGCCCGCTCAAGTTCCTCATCGACGCGAGCACCGAATTCATACACGCCACGGTAGGCATTTGCGTAGTACTGCTCGTAAACCTCTCGCTCTTTGTCGATGACAGTCGCTGGCTTTTGGGCGGAGGCTCCGTTGTCGAGGAATACGAGTCGACGGTCACGCGCGAGGGGTCGGCCCAGAATGGGAAACTGTTGCCGCAGCGACGTCAGATCGAATTCGGGCAGGGCGTTCATGTCGCGTGAATCTGTCGACTGTCGGTCGCGTGAAAGCATTCGCGCGTCGTCAGTCGCTTTGAAGGGGAGTGCAGCGGTCGAACAGGGGATCAACCGCGGGAGGCTGCTGGCGGAGAATTACCGGTGGCGGGATTCGCCGCGAGGGCCGCGGCTGCCACGTCGCGAATCCGTTGCACCATGCCGTAGAGTCCGTTTTTGCGCTGAGAGGAAAGGTGTCTCTCGAGTCCCAGACGGGCAAAGACCGCCTGCGGATTGATAGCAAGGACTTCATCTGCCGTGTGCCCGGCATAGATGGCGCGGAGTACGGCGATCAGCCCATTGACGATCATGGCATCGCTTTCCGCGTCAAAGTCGACCACCGGTGGCTGAGCGCCAGAGACGCGAGGCACCAGCCAGACCAGGCTTTGACACCCGCGGACGAGGTGAAGTTCGCTTTTGTCGGCGGCAGAAAGTTTGGGCTGCCCAAAGCCGAGGTCGATCAGGTAGTCGCATTTGGACTCCCAGTCTCCCAGGAAATCGAACTCTGCAATCAGCTCGTCGAGCGTGATCAGTGATTCCGCACCAGACATCGGTCGAGGTATCCAGCCAGTTGGTCGCGGCGTCGGACAAGTCCCAGCCGTGCGATCGACATCGCGGAGGATGAGGCGGGGAGACGGTCGAGCCGCACGTAACCGTAGGGATTATAGGGGGTGGCGAGGCGACCGACAGGCGTCAGGGCGGATTGATGGTTGGAAGCCGACCGACCTCGTCTTCCGCCCTGCCGGTTTCGCCGCCGCTCC
>JBGSIP010000623.1:0-5263 GCA_041742495.1 Planctomycetaceae bacterium | reverse complement strand
AACACGCTGTCCGGCGGCGAACGCCGTCGGCTGGATCTGGTCAAAGTGCTTCACCATCGCATGAGCGATGTGCTGTACATCCTCGATGAACCCGCGCGCGGGCTCCACCCAGATGATGTCTCCCAGTTGATGGATCTGTTGCGAGCTGTGCAGGCGCAAGGCAATTCCCTGCTGTTGGCCGAACACGAGGCCGCCGTTATTGAGCGGGCCGACTGGATTGTCGATCTGGGTCCCGGCGCCGGCCGCGACGGGGGACACATTGTGTTCGCCGGGAGCTACGAAACATGGCGGGCGGCCGCCAAGCCGTCCACCGCGAACCGGGATCGCGACGCCCCGGACGACCAATCGCGCTCCGGCGACTTGCCACTTCCGCCTGACTCGCCGCCATCGGAAGTCGAACGGCTGCCGGAAGCAGGGCTGATCCACACTGATGGCCGATGTCCCCCGCTTCCACTGGGGCGACTGGTGGCGCTGACGGGACGCAGTGGGACTGGCAAAACGCAACTCCTCGCTGCGATCTGGCGGCAATTGTCCGGGGCCACAGAGGCCATCGACGTCATTGACAGCGGACAGTGGCCGCAGGTGCGGGTCGAGGCAGTCTTTCCTGTCGGGGGCTGTCACTGGCTGGCGACTCGGCTGCCGCGGCTGTCGGATCGCTCCTGTGCGGTGACGTTTCTAGGCTGCTTCCAGCAGATTCGCGAAGCCTTTGCTGCCACCGCTCAATCCCAGGCGGGAGGACTCGCAGCGGGAGCCTTCAGTCTGCATGCCGCGGGCAGCCATCGCTGCCGGCGGTGTCAGGGGCGTGGCATTGTGCGGCTGACGCTCGATGTCGTGGAAGAGGTCACGACCACTTGTCCGGAGTGTCGCGGGTCGCGATTCGATGCCGAGGCGCTAGCGGTGATGTACCGCAATCGCTCGATCGGGGAGGTCCTGCAGATGACGGCCGACGAAGCATTCCCGTTTTTTCGATCACAGGGCAAAGTGCAGCGGGCACTGAAAGCGATGCGGGATGTCGGTCTGGGATATCTGCGAATCGGACAGGCGCTGGTGACCTGTTCTGGTGGAGAACTGCAGCGACTGCAACTGGCCCGGACGTTGAATCAGGGGGAACGTCAGCGGCAGGTATTTCTGCTGGACGGCCCCGCGGCGGGGCTGCATCCCGCGAACATCGCCACGCTGGGGCACGCCTTTCGGCAACTGGTGGGGCTGGGGCATTCCATCATCATCGCGGAACACCGTCGGGAAATGATTGCGCTGGCGGACGTCGTCGTGGAACTGCCGCCTGCTCCATAGACCACACGGTTGGGGGAAGAGGTGTGGACGCGATTGTCGACCTCCTGGGTACCACAGGTATTGCCAGCGTTCGTTTCTCCCATGATTGACTGCGCTGGCAAAGACTGCGGCACGCGGTATTCCAATCCCCGCTGACAGACGGCACAGGCAGAGTTGGTGGCACCCGTGCGGTTTCCAGCCGCGATGCGGCCCAAAAATATTGGCAGAACCTGTGGTCTGGTATCGGTTTGCGCGGTGACTTGCTGTCGCGGAGGCTCGCGGCGTTGAGCGGGTCGATTGACGGGTCGTACAATCGCCCGCTTTGACTCAGGCGATTCAGGTCGCCCGCCCGACGGGGAACGCAGCGAAGCGTCCCGTGGCGGGGGGGTGACCTGTCAGGGAGGATCCATGACGGCGACCGGCCCCTTTGCTCATTTGCACTGCCACTCGCACTACAGCCTGCTCGACGGGGCCAATCGCATTCCGTCGATGGTGAAGAAGGTCCGGGAGAGCGGCATGAATGCCCTCGCCATGACGGACCACGGCAACCTGTACGGAGCACTCGAGTTCTACAGCGAGTGCAAAGCGGGGGGCGTCAATCCCATCATCGGCTACGAGGCGTACATTGCCCCGGGCCGGCGGTTCGATCGCTCGGCGACGCGCATGAAGGAAGCCAGCTTTCACCTCACGCTGCTGGCGATGAATCAGCAGGGCTTCAAGAATCTCGTCAAGCTCGCATCAGCTGCCTTTCTGGAGGGCTTCTACTACCGGCCGCGGATCGACAAGGAGATTCTCGAACTGTACAGCGAAGGTCTCATTTGCCTGACTGGTTGCGCGTCGAGCGAATTGTCGCACCTTCTGCTGGCGGAAAAGAAGGCGGCCGCGGAAGACCTGCTGGCGTGGTACACCCGCGTTTTTGGGGACCGAGTCTATCTGGAGATCCAGGACTCCGGGATCGAGATCCAGAAACTGTGTCTGGAAGCGACCGTGGATGTGGCGAACCGGCTGGGGATGCCGCTGGTGGCGACGAATGACGCACACTATCTGAACAAGTCGGACGCTTCCGCTCACGATATTCTGCTGTGCGTCAACACGCGGACCAATCGCACCGACGAAAAACGGATGAAGCTTGGTTCGCACGAGTTCCATTTGCGTACGCCCGAAGAAATGTACGCCGCATTCCCCACGCTGGGGGAGGCGGTGGCCCGCAGTCAGGAGATTGCCAATCGGGTTGATATCCAGTTGGATCTCACCAAGCGGCACTTTCCGGTGTTCAAGCCGCCGGAGCAAAAGACCGACGTCCAGTATCTGCGCGAACTGTGCGAAGCGGGATTGAACTGGCGCTATGGGGATCCGCCAGATCAGAAGTATGTCGACCGGCTGAACTTTGAGTTAGCCGTCATCGAAAAGATGGGCTACTCCAGCTACTTCCTGATTGTGTGGGACTTTGCCCGCTTTGCGCGCGAGAACCAGATTCCCTGCACGGCCCGCGGTTCGGCCTGCGGTGCCATTGTCGCCTTTCTGCTGGGGCTCAGCGACGTGTGCCCCATTAAATACGACCTGCTGTTCGAGCGGTTTCTTGACCCGAGTCGTACGGAAGCGCCGGATATCGATATCGATTTCTGCCGCGACCGGCGGCAGATGGTCATCGACTACGTCAAGCAGAAGTACGGCGAAGCCAACGTCGCGCAGATCGGCACGTTTGGAACCTTGAAGGCGAAGGCGGCGATTCGTGACGTCGGCCGTGCGATGGGGGTGCCGCTGTCGCGGGTCGATCAAATTGCCAAAATGGTGCCGGAAGGTCCGAAGGTCAAACTCAAGGAGGTGCTGGAAGAGAACCCCGAGCTGGCGGGCGAATACGAAGCGGATGCGGAGATCCGCGAGCTGATCGATTTTGCCCTGCAGTTGGAGAATCTGGCGCGAAGTGCCGGCACGCATGCCGCCGGGGTGGTGATTGCCGACCGGCCGCTGGACGAATACGTCCCGCTGCAGCGCATCACCGGCAAGGAAGACACACTGACCCAGTGGACCGAAGTGGAAAAGGCGGGTCTGCTGAAGATGGACTTTCTAGGTCTGCGCAACCTGTCGATTCTCGACAAGGCTGTCAAAAACGTGAAGCGGCATCGGGGACTGGATCTGCGCCCCATCGATCTGCCACTGGATGATCAGGAGACGTTTGAACTGCTGCAGCGAGGCGAGACCAAGGGGATCTTTCAGTTGGAATCGGGCGGCATGCGCGATCTTCTGACCAAGATGAAGCCGGACAAGTTCGAAGACATTATCGCGACGTCGGCCCTGTATCGGCCCGGTCCCCTCGAAGGGGGGATGGTCATGACGTATGTCGACGTCAAGCATGGCCGGCAGCCGCTCCCCCGGATGCACCCGCTGGTGGATGCCGTCCTGGATGAAACGTACGGCGTGATGGTGTATCAGGAACAGGTGATGCGGATTTTGAACCGCGTGGGGGGGATTGAACTCTCCAGCGCATATGCCTGCATCAAGGCGATCAGCAAGAAAAAAGCGGACATTATCAACCGCTCGCGCGAGCAGTTCATCACCGGCGCGCAACAACGGGATATGCCCGCTGAGCAGGCGACCGAGTTGTGGGCGCTCATCGAGAAGTTCGCCGGATATGGTTTCAACAAATCTCACTCGACCGCGTACGGCTCGATTGCCTACCAGACGGCCTATCTGAAGGCCCACTATCCGCAGGAGTTCATGGCGGCGCTGCTCTCGTGTGGTATGGAGAGCAGCGAACGGATTTCGGAACATGTCGATGACTGCCGGCGCATGAAGATTCATGTGCGGCCGCCGAGTGTGAACGAATCGGATGTGGAATTTACCGTGGTCGGCGATGAATTGTCGTTTGGCCTGGGGGCCATCAAGGGGCTGGGGGAGGCAGTCGTCACAGCGATCGTGGAGGAGCGGACCGCCCACGGGCCGTATCGCAGCATTTACGATCTTGCCGAGCGGCATGATGGCAAAACCATCTCCAAGGGGGTGTTGGAAATCCTCGTCAAATCTGGGGCGCTGGATTGTCTGGGCCCCAACCGTGAACAGCACGTGCAGGCGATCGAACGGGCTGTCCAGGCTGCGGCCGCCCGTCAGCGTGACCGTGCCCGCGGGCAGAAGAGCCTGTTTGGAGAAGTCGACGCCAAGGCGGCCGCCAGTCCCGAAGCCGTGGTTCTACCCGAGGCTCCGGATTGGACGACCGCAGCCCGTCTGGCTGCCGAAAAGGAAGTGCTGGGGTTCTACCTGTCGTCACATCCGCTGGTGCAGCATCAGGCAATGATTGCCCAGTTTGCACAGTACACCACGATCGCCTTGCAGGAACTGGAAGACCGCACGGAAGTGCTCATTGGCGGCATGATCGGTTCGATCAAGAAGGTGATGACCAAAAACCCCAGTCGAAACGGCAACAGCCGTTATGCGAACTTCGACCTGGAAGACGCCACTGGGGTCGTGCGCTGCATCATCTGGCCCGATGATTTCGCGCGGTACACTGAGCAGGTGGTGCAGGACAACGTGGTGTTTGTGCGGGGGCGTGTCGACCGGCGGGGGCGCGAACCAAACGTCATTGTCAATAAACTGCTCACGCCGGCGGACATTGAAGAACAGTTCACATCGTGCCTGGCGATCAAGTTTCGACGGGGGTTTCATAATCGCTCTGACATGGTGCAGGTGCGTGATGTGCTGCGCAGGCACCCCGGACCGACGACGGTGATGTTGATTGTGGAGACAGCTCCCGAGGATGACCCAGAGACGCACTATCGCTGCGTGATTGGCCCCCACTCAGATTTTTCTGTGACGTGTGATGCGTCGATTCGCGAAGAACTCGACCGCACGGTGGGTCGCGAGAATTACCGGTTTCAAACAGGTACCAGCGGGAGTCGCAGTTGAACGAAGTCAAGCGAGGACCACACCTGCCCGACGTTGCGTCTGTAGAATCAGCCCAGACTCTGTTGCACGCCCCAGCGGCAAACGGCGCCGC
>JBGSIP010000622.1:0-1514 GCA_041742495.1 Planctomycetaceae bacterium | reverse complement strand
GCGTGTGCCGGGCGTCGATGAGGGCGACACGTTCACCCGGCTGCAGATCGTCGAGCAGAGCATGGATACGTTCGATAGCCCGCGCGTGAGCAGACTGGCCATTCGCAGCACGGCGATCAGCAGACCCGTCGCCGGCAGGATTGTGATCCAGGTGGGCAGTCATGCTGAGCGAACTGTCCAACACGATCAGCACATCGCGATTGCCCGAAGTGACCCAGCGGGTGAACCAGCCCCCTTGCAGCCACGGCCGCGACAAGGCGAGGGCAATCAGGGCGATGGCCAGCATACGCACGGCCAGCAGCAGCCAGCCTTCCAATCTCACGCGTCGCCGGGTCCGTTGCCCCAGTTGCAGAAACTGCATCGCTCCCCAATTCACCACGTCGTACTGCTGCCGACTGATCAGGTGCGCCAGGATGGGCAGCACCACACCAGACAGACCCAGAAGCAGCCAGGGATTGAGGAAACTGAGCATAAAGCCAGACAGCTCGTGAGGGCGTGGCGGTCGACGGACCGTTCGACCCGGGAACGGGGCAAACGCCCGCCGCAGCCGATCTTGGTCGGGAAGGGGGGGGGCCGGCTCGGGTCCGCCGGAAACCCTGCGGGGAGAGCACTTTCCATCGTACGCGGGGCCCAGACAAAAGTCAGTCCACGGGTCTGTCCGGAAAGCCAATTCGCCCACTTCACTCATTCCACCCAGACGTTTCGCTCGTCGGTCGGCACTCAAGAAACTTCGCCACACTCACAGAAAATTCGCGGCAACCACGCTGGGACCAGTCGAGTCTCGGCCTGTAATGATGTAAGCCTTCGCGAACATTCGAAGATCGTGTCCGGACGTGAGGTTGACAATCATTCACTCTGGTAGCATTCGGTGATTGGACTTTTGAACTTCATGCCGCAGATTTCGTGTGGATCTGATTCAGACTGTCTCAGCTGTCGCTTCGAGCGACATTGTCGATTTCATCCAGCCACTGTTGACATCCTACCACTGTCTACTCACCAGCCGCGTTGTTTTTCCGTCGGGCAGCCATCGAGCGATTGTTGCCCCCCTGCGTGATCTCCCTGGACCGAGTTGCCGTTCCTCATGCATCGACCGCCCATCTTCACCCGACCGAAATCTGGGACTGTTAACGGTCGCTCTTCGGACGGTCGATTTTCCCGTCTTTGGCGGCTGTCGACCATGCTGGTGAGCTTGGTCGCCATGTGGGTGGGAATGGGAGCGTTGGCACGTGGGGACGAGTTTCGGGTGCGATTGGACGACGGCGAAGTCCTCACCAGCCAGGCGCGGCTGGTGGCGGAATCCCGCGGCACGACTGTTCTTGAGCAGCCTGACGGCCAGTTTCGGATGGTCCCCTCCAGCGCGATTGTTGATCGCATTCCGGGAGACGACCCCACCCCGCTGACGCCGGCCGAGGTCTGCGAGAAGATTCGCGGCGAATTTGCTGATCGCACCACGCAATGTGGCGTGTTTGGTAACTATGTCGTCGTGGCCGTCCTGACGGGCCCCGTCGACCCGC
>JBGSIP010000621.1:0-5248 GCA_041742495.1 Planctomycetaceae bacterium | reverse complement strand
CACTGATGATATTGCCGTTTGTGCGGCGTTGAATGTTCACCCACTCGTGGGCCAGTACAGCTTCTCCCAGCAGCGCATTCAAATTGCCGTGTGAGGCAAACTGTGGCGGCGCAGCCTGTCGCCGCAGTGGCCCGCTGCCATTCCTGTTTCGCTTCTTTCTTGCAAGATCCAGTCATGACCGAGTCACGCGGCGATGCCAACACGATGGACCAGATTGTTTCGCTGTGCAAACGGCGCGGCTTCATGTTCCAGTCGTCCGAAATCTACGGCGGCGTCAACGGCTTCTGGGACTATGGTCCCCTGGGCGTGGAGCTCAAACGCAACGTCCGTGAGGCATGGTGGCACGACATGGTCAGGGCCAACGATCCGAACTGTTGCCCCACCGGAGCCCCTGAAGCGTATTCGCTCGTCGGGATCGAGACCTCCATCATCATGCATCCTCAGGTCTGGAAGTGCTCCGGGCACTTCGACCTGTTCTGCGACATGATGGTCGACTGCCGCGAATGCAAAGCCCGCTTCCGCGTGGACCACGTCAAATCGAGTCAGTGTCCGCAGAAGCCCAGCAAGACACCCGGCGAACACACCGCCTGCCAGCTCACCAGTCCACGCGAATTCAACCTCATGTTCAAGACCACGCTCGGCGCGCTGGGCGGGGAAGAAGACGCGGCATTCCTGCGCCCCGAAACCGCGCAAGGTATGTTCGTCAACTTCAAGAATGTCGTCGACAGCTCGCGGGTCAAAATTCCCTTCGGCATCGCCCAGATCGGCAAGAGCTTCCGCAACGAAATCACGCCACGCAATTTCACGTTCCGCAGTCGCGAATTCGAACAGATGGAAATGGAGTTCTTCTGCCATCCCGACCAATCCCGTCACTGGTACGAATATTGGCGCAACCGCCGGTATAGCTGGTACACGCGACTGGGCATCCGGGCCGAGAATCTCATTCTCCGGGAACACACTCAGGATGAACTCGCCCACTACTCCGTCGGTACCGCGGACGTGGAATATGCCTTCCCGTTTCTCCCCGCAGGCGAATATGGTGAGCTGGAAGGCATTGCCCACCGGGGAGATTTTGACCTCCGCTCGCACATGGAAGGCAAGCTCGTCAAGTCCCCCACCGGCGAGCTCGTCGTCGAACGCGATGCTCAAGGACAGCCCAAATACCGTGGCAGCGGCAAAGACCTGTCATACTTTGACGATCAGACCCGGGAGCGTTTCATCCCGCACGTCATCGAGCCCGCGGCTGGTGCCGACCGCACCACACTCGCCTTCCTCTGCGAAGCCTATCACGTCGACCAGCAGCCTGACGAAAAGGGGGAGATGCAGGAACGAACCCTGATGAAGTTCCACCCGCGACTCGCCCCGGTGAAAGTCGCCGTGCTGCCGCTCATCAAAAAGGAAGGCATGCCCGAACGCGCACAAGAACTGTGTGCCCAGTTGCGCGAAGCCGGACTGGTGGTTCAATTCGATCAGCAGGCCGCCATCGGCCGCCGCTATCGGCGTCAAGATGAAATTGGCACCCCGTTCTGTGTGACCGTCGATGGCGACACGGCCACCCAGGGCACGGTCACTGTGCGCGACCGTGACACACTGGTGCAGGATCGCGTGCCTGTGAAAGAACTGACCGACGAAATCCTCCGCCGCATCCGTCACGCCTGATCTTCACTGCTCCCGGCGGCAGACTCGCGCGTTACGGCTTCGTGTCCGGCGCGCGGGAAGGTCGAATGACCACGTTGTTCTCTCCAGGATTCAGTCCTTTGGCGGCGGAAATTCAGGTGCAGCTATGCACCTATAACGAACGCGAAAATATCGCCGAGCTGATCGCAGCCGTGCTCTCGGCTCTGCCATCAGCCCACGTGCTGGTCGTGGATGACAACAGTCCGGACGGCACGGGGGCCATCGTCGATGCCGTCGCGGCCGCTGACCCGCGCGTCCGCGCTCTTCATCGCCCCGGGAAATTGGGCCTGGGCACCGCCATTCGGGCCGGCCTGCAGGCGGCTATCGATGGCCAGTATCGGTTCGCCATCAACATGGACGCCGATTTCAGCCACTCCCCCGACCACCTCCCCAGTCTGCTTGCCGCCATGACCGACTGCGACGTCGCCGTCGGCTCCCGCTATGTCGCCGGCGGAGGTATTGAGGGCTGGTCCTGGCGGCGGCACGTCATGAGCCGCATGATCAACGGCTACACCCGGTTGCTGCTCGGCCTGCCAACTCGTGACTGCAGCGGCGGATATCGCTGCTACCGCGTGGAAACCCTGCAAAAAGTCGACCTCGCTCACTGCATTTGCAACGGTTACGCCGTGCAGCAGGAACTGCTGTTTCGCTGTCGGCGGGCGGGAGGTCGCCTGGTGGAAGTCCCCATCCTGTTTATGGATCGGGAGCGGGGACGGTCAAAAATTGGCCGTTCAATTGCCATCCAGGCCCTTAAAGACATAGCCCGCTTGGCTTTGGAACGCTTTGGACTTACCTCTCGCGGTGCCAGCCCAAATTCCGTTCCAAATCCCGGTCCGGTCCACGAAAAGGCCCCGCAGACTCCCCCTCAACAACGGGACGGGTAGACACTTGCGTCATTTTGGACTACTCCGTCCGGTCTGGCCTACATCCGATCCAGACACGTGGTTATGATCCTCGCGTCGCTAACCCAACCATCTCAGGCGACGTTGGCAACCTGGTCACGCTATCGGCCGGGTCGGACTGAAAATTCGCCGGGCAACCGGCCGCGCGGTGCGGAGTATCCCGCACCTTCACAGGAGACGATCCTTTGGCTTGCACGACTCAGGTGACGGAACAACCTTCCGTCGGCACGGTCCTGGAGGGAAATGAAGCCGTCATTCAGCCCACACTGGAAATCGAAGCCGATTCCCAGCCCCACGGTGTCCCACTGCGGTTTCGCGATCGCTTCCCTCACGGTATCAACTGGCCCACCACGCTGTGGCTGGCCATCATGCACATGGGTGCCGTCGCCGCACTGTGGTTCTTCTCGTGGCAGGGGCTGGTGATCTTCTTTGCGCTGCACTTTGTCAGCGCCTGTTTCGGAGTGACGCTGGGTTATCACCGCCTGCTCACGCACGGCAGTCTCATTGTCCCCACCCCGCTGAAATACTTCTTCTCGTTCTGCGGAATGCTCTCGGCGGAAGGGAGTCCCATCTATTGGGTCGCCACACATCGCAAGCATCATGCGTTCTCTGACGAAGCCGAAGACCCGCATTCACCCCGCCACGGTTTCTGGTGGGCCCACATGCTCTGGTTGCACCCGCGGACACCCACTGCAGAGATGAAGACGCTGATCGAACGCTGGGCCCCGGACTTGTGGAAGGACCCGGTACAGCGATTCTTCCATCACTGGTTTGTGCTCGTGCCGATTGGCACCGGCATCGCCCTGTTCCTGTTCGGACATTACGCCATGAATGGGCTGGGCTTCTCTCTGGTGCTGTGGGGCCTGTGTGCCCGTATGGTGGCGGCGTACCACTCGACGTGGTTCGTCAATTCGGCCACCCACATGTGGGGCTACCGCAACTACACCACCAAGGACGATTCCCGCAACCTGTGGTGGGTTGCCCTGTTGAGCTACGGCGAAGGCTGGCACAACAATCACCACGCCTACCAGCGCCTGGCGCGCCACGGGCACAAGTGGTATGAATTCGACGTGACCTACGCGGTCATCTGGACGCTCAAAAAGCTGGGCCTCGCCAAGAAGGTCCAGGACAAGCTCCCCAAGGTCGAACCGGCCCGCGTCCCCAAAACCTGACGGTCATTGACGTCAGTCCCATACGACATACCGCCAGTTCACTGGTTCTCACACGGCTCGCCAATCCCCATTTGGCGGGTCGTGTTTTTTTTGACCACTGACCTCCGGCATCCTCCAGCGACGTAGTGGTCTGACTATCTCTAAATGTCACGCTCCGGGGGGTAGTTTGTCGGTCAGGCTGTGCCTGACGCAACGTCGCCATTGGGTAGCTAGCTCAGCGAATCAGCCCCCCATCGAAGGGTGAGCGAGGCTGTTCATGCCTCGCTGTGACTCTGTGGCTCCGTGAGATCCTCTCAGCCTGCGATGACGATCGTCGTCCGATACCCCCCGCCTACAAATCCCCTCACGGCTGGACCAGCCAGCCGTGCCACCCTGTGACCTACGATGGCCGACAAATCAATGTGGATGCACCACTGGTGCCGTGGCCACTGCAGCCCCCCTCCCGGAAGCCGCGTACATATCCCGCTCCGCGTGGCCCCCCAGATTGCGGCCACGAACAGTGCTGCCGCAGGCACAGCCCCCCCATCCGGGGGCCCCGAAAAGTGCTGCCGCAGGCACAAACCCCCTGCGGGGGGGGTTAGGAGAGGCGGCGTTCGCCGGTGAGGCCTTTGGCGAGCCAGTTGAGGGCATCACGTTCGATTTGTCGGACGCGTTCGCGGGTGAGGCCGAGGGATTCGCCAATTTCCTTGAGGGTCATGGGCTCGTTCCCTTCGAGACCGAAGCGCAGCCGGAGGATCGAGGCTTCGCGTTCGTCCATTTCCTTGAGCATGCGTTCGACGTGGACGAGGTTGTCGGTGTCGAGCATGTCGTTATCGGGTGTTTTGTTGCGTTCGTCGGCAACCATTTCACTGATGGACCAGCCGGCTTCGGCGTCGTCGGTCTGCGGATTCGTGTTGTAGAGCTGGATCGCTTTTTTGACGATGCGCAGTTTCTTGGCGGGCAGTTGCAGTTCGCGGGCGACTTCTTCCATCGTCGGCGGACGGTCCAGTTCGTCCTGCAGTTTGGCGGTCGCTTTACGCCACTTGGAGAGCACCTCGACCATGTAGGCCGGAATGCGGATGGTCTTGGAGGAATTGATCAGGGCCCGTTTGATGGACTGCTTGATCCAATAGCTGGCATACGTGCTGAAACGCGTATTCATCGTCGGGTCGAAGCCTTCGACGGCGCGCAGCAGGCCGAGGTTGCCTTCTTCGATGAGGTCCTGCAGCGGCAGGCCTTTGGTGGAGTAGCCGCGGGCAATGTTGACCACCAGTCGCAGGTTGGCCCGCACCATCTGATCGCGGGCTTCCATATCCCCCTGGGAAATCCGCTCGGAGAGTTCCTTTTCGTCGTCTGCGGTCAGCAGCGGCGTTTCGTTGATCTCCCGCAGATACGTTTCCAGTGGATTCTCCACTGCGGACGAGGGACGACGGCGTTGTGTTTTGATCATGTTTCGCTGGGGAGGGGTCAAAGCGCGGCGCGCAGGTTTGTGTGGGGAACAGGCCGTGTGTGCATCAC